>DAIOUZ010000018.1:15249-15615 GCA_036759285.1 Candidatus Limiplasma sp.
ACATCGATTTGGAACAACTTGAAGTGGCCTTGGGCAATGATGGCGCCAGCATCACTTCGCAGAGTAATGGTTTCGCTTCATATGTCAACGGCCTGGGATGGATGGGAGAATTAAGCGCTATTACATCCTCTCAGATGTATAAGATTCAGATGATCAACGGAGGCAGTGTCACCATCAGCGGTATGCCTATCGATCCTACGGATTGTTTGATTACCTTGAATCCTGGTGATAATTGGATTGGCTATCCCATTTCGCAGAGCATGAGCCTCAGTGAAGCCTTCGCGGGTGCCAATCCTGTGAATGGCGACAAGATCAGCTCTTACGATGCTTATGCACAATATTATAATGGGGCATGGTATGGCTCCC
>DAIOUZ010000018.1:15625-18920 GCA_036759285.1 Candidatus Limiplasma sp.
TGAACCAGGCCAAGGGTATATCTACAAGTCGAATGCAACAGCAGTTAAGACTTTTTACTATCCCGTGAGATGAAATAAAACTGGAAGAACAATTATATCAGAACTAAAATAAATCAACGATGAAGAAAGTTTGCTTTATTCTTTTGACCTTGATGCTCAGCGTTAGCGTCATGGCCCAGCAAAAAATCCAACTGCGTTCGGCCGACAAAGCCGAATGCGTGAAGAGCGACATGACGAGCCTCAAGGCTTCGTTCTCATTTTCCACCATTGAGGCGCAGGACTACCAAAGTGAGCGCGGGACCTTCTCCTGGCTCAGCCTGCCTAATACCGTCATCGGCGGCAACGAGGGTGACCCTCAGATTCCCGTCGTGAACGAACTCATCGCCGTGCCATTCGGTGCCAACCCACGTATCGAAATCACGAGCTACAGCACTACGGACTACCGTCTTGACGATTACGGCATTCATACCTTGGTGCCGCGTCAGCCCTCTGTGAGAAAAGACCAGAGACCCGAGGATGTACCTTTCCTCTATAATGAAGCCGCTTACCAATCAACCCGTGGCTTCCGCAGCGAGCCAATGGCTGTTGTGAGCGTGGAAGGCACCATGCGTGGTATCCGTTTGGGCAAAATGACCATCGAGCCCGTGAGCTACGACCCCGTCAACAACACCTTGCGCGTGTTCAACGACATCGAGGTTACCGTCAGCTTCGATGGTGCCGATGCCGTGGCCACTGAGAAAATGTTGATTGACACCTACAGCCCTTATTTCGATGTCGTTTATGCCCAAATGTTCAATGGCAGGGCAGTTAGGGACGCTTACAGCGACCACCCTGACCTTTACACTACACCTGTAAAGATGTTGGTCATCACTACTTCGACTTACGCCAATAGCACTGCTTTCCAGAATTGGGTGACATGGAAGAAGCAAAAGGGCATTTATGTGAATGTTTACACAACGGCCCAAACTGGAACGACGTCTGCCAACATCAAGTCGTTCATTCAGACGCAATACAACCAGAACCATCCGACTTTCTTGGTCATCGTGGGTGATACGGGCGATGTTACTTATAGTTTGAGCAGCAGTACAACCAGCAAAGTCACAGACTTGTATTATTCCTCTCCTGACGGCGACATCTTCCCCGACATCTTTATGAGTCGTATGCCTGTTTCCTCCACCACGGAACTCGCCAACCTCCTCAACAAGATTATGATGTATGAACAATACACCATGCCCGATCCTTCTTATTTGAGCAAAGTATTGTTGATTGCCGGTTCCGATGGCACTTGGAATCCGAGAGTGGGCCAACCCACCATCAATTACGCCGCCGACAACTATTTCAATACAGTACATGGTTTTACCAGTGTTTATAAATACCTCGATTCCTACTCTGGTTGCTACAACAACATGAACACGGGCATCGGCTTCGCCAACTATACTGCCCATGGTGGTCAAACGGGTTGGTCGGGACCTTCGTTTTCTGTCAGCGATGCCAATAATTTGACTAACAATAACAAATACTTTTGGGCAATGGGTAACTGCTGCTTGGCCGCCGACTGGGGCTACAGCGGCACTTGCCTTGCTGAGGCTTTGCTCCGTTCTGCCAACAAGGGTGCTTTCGGCTATATCGGTTCCTGCCCTGAGACTTATTGGTGGGAGGATTACTATTTTGGTGTGGGTGCCACTTCGGTTTACAATTCCACCCCGTCCATGTCGCAAACCCAAACAGGCACCTACGATGCCATGTTCATGGACGACATGTACAACACTTTGAACTCTGTGCCTTTCTTGGGCAATGTGGCCGTGACCTACGCTCATGCCAACAGTTATACGGGAAGCGTTTCCGACACTTATTATTGGGAAGCCTACCACTGCTTGGGCGATGGTTCCGTGATGCCTTATCATGTCAATCCTTCGGCCAACAATGTGAGCCACGCCTCTGCTTTTGGCATGGGTCTGACTACGTTCACGGTGAATGCCCTTCCCGGTTCCTACGTTTCCATCACGAAGGACAATGAAATCTTGGGTGTGGCCCAAGTCGGTTCAACGGGAATTGTCGATGTGCCAGTTACCCCTGTCACTACAGCAGGCGATGTGATGATTGTTGTCACCCGTCAGCAACGCCAGCCTTATATCCAAACCATTCCGGCTGTTGCCCTTGATGGTCCGTTCATCAGTGTTGACAGCTACACGCCTAACACTGCCCTTATCGGCCAAAACACCGACTTGAGCATCACCTTCAAGAATCTTGGTAATGTGGCCACCACTGGCACTACTACGGTTACTTTGACTTCAAGCGACTCTAATGTTAGCATCATCGAGAATACCAAGACCTTTGGCGCTTTGGCTGCTAATGCCACCACCACAGTGAACGGATTCCGTTTCCGTCTCAATGAGGGCGTGACTTTAGGCACCAATGTCTCTTTGCACTATAATGCCGTCAACGGCAGCAACACATGGGAAGGCAACATCGCCATAACACCCAACCAAATCTTCACAGTTACTATCGCTTCCAATAACGCCGACTACGGCACCGTCAGTGGCGGTGGCCAATTCAACTATGACGAATCCTGCACCGTGATTGCCACACCTGCCGAAGGCTATATGTTCATAAACTGGACAAATAACAATACTGTAGTTTCTACCGATGCTGAATATACTTTCAATGTAACTAACAATATGGATTTGGTGGCCAATTTCACCGAAGGTGTCATGATAGGCAGCGGCACGAGCACGAGCGATTATCTGCCGAGCTACAGCTACTACAAATATGCCCTTTCCGAGCAAATCTACACTTCCGCTGAGTTAGGTGGCGCAGGTCTCATCACCAGCATCGCTTTTTATAACGGTGGTGCCACGAAGACCCGCAACTACGACTTTTACATGAAGGCAACGACGAAGAACACCTTCTCTGGCAATACCGACTGGATTGCTGTTACCGCTGCCGAAAAGGTGTTCAGCGGTAGCGTCACCATGACCGCCAACGAGTGGACAACCATCACCTTTAACACTCCGTTTATTTATGACGGCACCTCCAATGTGGTTCTTGTTGCTGACGACAACACAGGTAGTTATACGAGTTCTCCTCACATGAGTTGCCGTGTGTTTGACGCAAATAACCAAGCTGTCTATGTGTATTCTGACGGCTCCAACTATAATCCTGCAAGTCCGTCATCTTACAACGGTACGCTGATGACACAGAAGAACCAGATTATCATCACCAAGGAAGCCATTTCCACTGAACCCGTCAACATCACGGTCAGCGTAAGCCCTGCACAGGCTGGTACGGTAAGCGG
>DAIOUZ010000018.1:18930-25501 GCA_036759285.1 Candidatus Limiplasma sp.
TATCTGTTTGGCGAAACCTGCACGGTGAGTGTCACACCTAACGAGGGTTACACCTTTATGGGCTGGAACGAAAACGGAACTATAGTCTCTAACGACCTGTCATATAGCTTCATTGCTATCAATGATAGAAACCTTGTGGCCACTTTCATCCAATTCTTAGAGATTGGCGAAGCCACAACAATCAACAATTACCTCCCCAGCTACAACTATTATAATTATTCCTTGACCCAGCAGATTTATACCGCTGCGGAAATCGGTACGGCTGGAACTATCAACAGCATTGCCTTCTTCAACGAGAGATCGGAAAAGACCCGCACCTACGACATCTACCTGAAACATACTACAAAGTCATCCTTCAGCAGCAATACCGACTGGATTACGGTAGCAGCAACTGACAAAGTATTCAGTGGCAGTGTCACTATGACCGTTGGCTCTTGGACCTTCATCAATTTCAGCACTCCGTTTGAATATGATGGCTCTTCCAATTTGGTTGTTGTTGTGGACGATAACAGCGGCGTTTATACCAATCAGCCGCACATGGCCTGCTCAGCGTTTAACACAAGTAGCAACCAGGCTATCTATGTGTATTCTGATCATACTAACTACAACCCGTTGGTACCTCCTACAGCCTCTTCCTCTTATAATAATATACTCACACTGAAGAACCACATTCTCCTTGGTTTTGAGCCGGCAGGTTTGCCTGAGATGGATCAACCTATCGAGATGAACACGGGTTGGGGCTGGTGGTCGACTTATGTCGACATCACGCTGGAGCAACTTGAGGAAGCTTTGGGCAGCAACTGCGCTAGCATCACCTCACAAGACGGTGGCTTCGTTTCCTACATCAATGGATTGGGCTGGACGGGTGAGATCAATGGCTTCACTCCGGCAAAGATGTACAAATTGCAAATCGCTGAAGGTGTCAGTGTCTCTATCACTGGTACGGTGATTGACCCTGCATTGTACCCCATCACCCTGAATCCTGGTGACAACTGGATTGGTTATCCTGTGTCGCAGAGCATGAGCCTCACTGAAGCCTTTGCAGATGCTAATCCTGTGAATGGCGATAAAGTGGCTGGCTACGATTCATATGCACAATATTATAATGGTGTCTGGTATGGCGAACTAACTGTGCTCCAACCTGGCCGTGGCTATATCTACACTTCGAACGCAACAACGTCCAAGACGTTTACTTTCCCATTCGTTAGCAAATAATCAATTACAATCCGATGAAAAAAAATCTTTTGATAATAATGCTTTTGGCCCTTTGCGGTGCGGGTTTTGCCCAAACAGCACCGCAATGGACCAAGGTGCTCAGCGACACTCCTGAGGCCTTCCGCACCCAGCTCATCGCCTCGTCGGAGAGCAGCATCCAAGTGAACGTGCAGGTCCCTGGCTTCTTCACGACCAATGTGACTACCCCTAGGGGAGAAGCCAAGATCGTCTCCCTGCCTAAGTCGGTCAGTACGGCCCAAGCAGGTGAACCCAATATGCCCATGACGGGAATCCCCGCCATTATCGGCGATTATGCCCGCATGGGTGTCCGTGTCCTCGATGCCCAGTATATGGACTTCGAAGACATCGAAGTGGCTCCCTCGAAAGGCGACTTCCCCCGTAGCATCGACCCTGCCACGGTGCCTTACACCTATGGCGAATGCTACAATCAGGATGCGTTCTTCCCGAGCAGCAACCTTGACTTGTATGAGCCCTACATCATCCGCGACTTCCGTGGACAGAACATGGCGGTCTATCCCTTCGCCTACAATCCCGTCACCAAGACCCTCCGCGTTTACTACAACATGACCGTGGAGATGTACAAGGTGGACGACAATGGCGAGAACACGATGCAAGCCCGCAAGAGCAACACCATCAAGATGGACTCCGACTTCAAGAGCGTCTATCAACGTCACTTCATCAACTATGAAGCCTCATTGAATAGATATACGCCTGTTGACGAGGAAGGCGACCTGCTCATTATCTGCTACGACAGCTTCATCAGCTCCATGACCGATTTCGTCAACTGGAAGAAGACCCGTGGCGTGAACACCACCATCGTGGGTACCAGCACGGCAGGAAGCACCTCATCAGCGCTCAAGACATACATCCAGAACCAATATAACGCCAACAACAATCTGACCCATGTGCTGCTCGTTGGCGACGTAGCCCAGATTCCTGGATATTCCTATTCGGGAGCTACAGGCTACACGGGTTTGGGTGACAATCCTTATGGACAGGTGGTCGGTAACGACATTTACAATGATATCTTCATTGGCCGATTCTCAGCCCAAAACACAACCCAAGTGAATACGCAGGTGCAAAGAACCATCACCTACGAACGTGACTTGACCACCTCCGCCACTTGGTGCCAGATTGGATTGGGAGTCTCCAAAAACGAAGGGGGCTCGGGCCATAATGGCGAAGACGATTACGAACATGTTGAGAACCTTCGCACCGATCTCTTGAATTTTGGCTATACGACGGTGTATCAGGATTATTACAACGCGAGTGGCTATCCCAGTTCAACCACCACCACCATCAGCAACCATATTAATAGTGGTGTCGGTGTCATCAACTACTGCAACCATGGTTCACAGACCGCATGGCAGTCGCACAACTACACCAACTCTCACGTCAATGCGTTGACCAACAACAACATGCTGCCTTTCATTTTCTCCGTAGCTTGCTACAACGGGCAATATGACTATTCCAGCGACTGTTTTGCTGAGGCATGGCTTCATGCCACCAATTCCAACGTTCCGACGGGAGCCATCGGCGGCATGTTCTCCTATATCTCCCAACCTTGGGTCCCGCCTATGTGGGCTCAGGACGAGTTTGTGGACATCCTTACGGAGCACTACAGCAACAACATCAAGCACACTTCTGGCGGTACAGCCATCAATGGCCTTTTTGCCATCTTCGATAACTATTCCCCCTCCAGTGCTCCCGCAGTGGGCACCTACCAAGCCTGGATTCACTACGGTGACCCGACCCTGATGCTCCGCACCAAGACCCCGCAGGCCATGACCGTGACCCATTCGGGTGCCATTCCGATGGGCTCTACCACTTATACGCTCAATGTCAGCAACGGCAACGGAGCCTTGGCCACCATCACCAATGCCAATCACGATATTCTCGGCTCGGCTACGGTGAGCAACGGCACGGCCAATATCAGCATTCCCAGCGGTTTGCTTATCCCCACTGAAACGCTCACCCTCTGTGTGTTTGGTTATAATAAGGTGACTTATCTTGGCAACATCACCGTCACAGGTGGCACGCAATACAACATCACCTGCAACCAACCTGAGCATGGTAGCATCAGTGCCCCGGCTCAGGCATACGCCAGCACCCTTGTCACGCTGACCGCCACCCCTGAAACAGGCTATTGCCTGTCGTCGTGGGAAGTTAGGGATGCCAACAACAATCTTGTCACAGTGACTGGCAACACTTTCATCATGCCCGAAAGCGATGTCACGGTGAGTGCCACCTTTGTGGAAGGCCTTACCATCACCTTGGCTTCGGTGGCAAACGGCAGCATCAGTGCCGACCCATCCTGCGCTTTGCAAGGTACGACCATCAACCTGACGGCCACACCTGAAACGGGTTACGATTTCGAAAGTTGGATTGTGTTTAAGACGGGCGATGTGAACACCACGATTACAGTGACCGACAACAGCTTCACCATGCCCGCCTATGATGTCACCGTGAGTGCCATCTTCCTTGCACCGCAAGGTGGCGACGTAACGATTGGCAGCGGGACGAGCACAAACGACTACATCCCCACCTACGCATGGTACAAATATTCGCTCTCACAGCAGATCTATACTTCAGCTGAGGTAGGGGAGGCCGGTACTATTACTGCGGTGGCCTTTAAGGTGGCCAACTCGAAGTCAACGACAAGAAACCTCGATGTCTATTTGTCGCACACGAGTACCAACACGTTCTCTTCAACTTCCAGTTGGATTTCGCAATCCACGTCTTACCGTGTGTTCTCGGGCGAAGTCACTTTTGCCGCTTCGGGCTGGACAACCATCACGTTTGACACCCCGTTTGAGTATAACGGCACGAGCAACCTGCTCCTCACAGTGGATGACAACACGGGAAGTTATGTGAGCAGCAGCTCCAACTCGCCTAAGTTTTATGCGTATTCTACATCTGGTAGCACCACTATCTACAAATACAATGACGGAACAAACTATAACCCGGCTTCTATGGGCACCACTGGTAGTTTGTTGCAAACCAAGAACCAAGTGGTGTTCACTAAAGAAATCCCAAGCACTGAAAATTATCTTTCCGTGTCGCCTAGCGACCTGACAGGCTTCTCCTACACCGAAGGCGAAGGTCCTTCCGAGGCACAAAGCATTGCCCTTATCGGCATCAACCTGCAAAGCAACCTGACTATTACCATGCCCACAGGCTTTGAAGTCAGCAGCAATGGCAATACCTACAGCACCACACTCAGCTTGACACCAACCAGCGGCCAGATCCAGACCATGGTTTATGTCCGCCTGAAGAACAACCTCACTCAAGGCAGCTACAGCGGCACGATGGTCCTTGCTTCGGGCACCGTGACGCAAAACGTCACCCTTAGCGGCACAGTCGCTGAAAGCGCAACGCCGATGGAGGAGCAAACCGTTACCTTTACCTCTGGATGGGGCTGGTGGTCGACCTATCTCGACATCACGCTGGAACAACTTGAAGAGGCATTGGGCAGCAACTGCATCAGCATCACCTCACAAGACGGTGGCTTCGTTTCCTACATCAATGGATTGGGCTGGACGGGTGAGATCAATGGCTTCACTCCGGCAAAGATGTACAAATTGCAAATCGCTGAAGGTGTCAGTGTCTCTATCACTGGTACGGTGATTGACCCTGCATTGTACCCCATCACCCTGAATCCTGGTGACAACTGGATTGGTTATCCTGTGTCGCAGAGCATGAGCCTCACTGAAGCCTTTGCAGACGCTAATCCTGTGAATGGCGACAAGGTGAGTGCTTACGATGGTTATGCGCAATACTACAACGGCTCATGGTATGGCGCACTTCAAACGCTCCAACCTGGCCAAGGCTATATCTACAAGTCGAATGCAACCTCGACTAAAACGTTTACTTTCCCTAACAATAGTAAATCAATGAAATAAAATTGCACGGATTGAAAATGAATGTAAAAAACATGTAATTTTGCATCCAAATTTGAACGAATTAAAGACAAATACAATGAAAAGAAAACTATTATCATTTCTTGTGTTCATAATCCTTTGTGGATCATCGGTTTATGCACAATCAAACCATTGGAATCCTGGCCAGTTCAATATGCCTGCCAACTGCAACATCTGGTGGAGTGCCACTTTGGACGGTGAGGCTTTGACTTCCAATGACATCGAAGTCGCTGCTTTCGTGGATGGTGAATGCCGGGCAAGTGCACGTATGACCTATCTGGAAAACACCGTTGGCCAAATGCAAGTCCCGCACTCAGGTGTTGTCGTGGTCACCTTCAAGATGTACGACCATGCCACCGAAACGGAATATGAAGATTGCTCGACTGTCATTACGACCAGTGCAGTAGAGGAAGTGTTGGGATTGGTGAATCAAAACCTTGTCCCCGTTGTTTTCGCTTTCACTTCACCCTCCTCGTTTGGCCCTGCTTACCCTTGGATTGCTCCGATGGGAGTTTACCCCAGCAATATGTCTGTCACGGCTGAGATTCAAATCAACGGAGTGCCTGTGACTGAGGCTGACCGTTGGGAGTTGGGTGCCTTCTGCGGCGACGAATGCCGTGGCGACCAACAAGGACTTGGTGTAGGTCCTTTCGGCCTGATTATGTACTTGACTGTCTACGGCAATGCCGACGATGTCCTGAATTTCTATCTTTACGACTTGGACAACGATGAGGTGTTCCTTGGCGTATGCCCTACCACCGTCGTTTATGTGCCTCAGGGTGGGGTAGGAGAAGTTTGGGATCCTTTCATCCTCAACTTCGTGACTGCACAGACCTTCACCAAGGACATCATTGGCTACGGCGATGGCGATAATTATTGGTACTTCATTGCCTCTCCCGTCAATGAGCCTGTGACGCCTTCTTCCACGAACGGCTTCCTCACCGATGAGTTCGACTTGTTCTACTTCGACCAGTCCTACCTGGCAGCGGAATGGCGCGGCTACGATGTGGAGAACTTCGTCGTGGAGAACGGCAAGGGCTACCTGTATGCCAGCCAGGAGAACACGACCCTCACCTTCACGGGCACGCCTTTCACCGGCGACGACGGCTATGCTGAGGTTGAGTTGGTTTATGATGCGACAGAGGGCCATGAATGGTACGGTTGGAACCTTGTGGGCAACCCCTTCGCCGATGATGCCTATGTCTATGACGACCATTCCTTCTACCGCCTGGATCCTGAGAGCGGGAATTATTTGTCATGCACCAATGAAGAACTCGTTTTTATGATGGAAGGTATCTTTGTTGAAACTCTCGAACATGAGGATGAGGTGATAGCTTTTGTGACCGCAGGTACTGGTGGTGCTGGTGGTGGTAATATTGGCAAGCTTGTCATCAACGTAAACCAAGGCCGTGGTG
>DAIOUZ010000019.1:0-10246 GCA_036759285.1 Candidatus Limiplasma sp.
GCAGTCACCAGCCCCATTGCATTGCTCGATGCTGCACATCAAGGCATGGAGCTGGTTTTTGGCACCCGTGGCGCCTTCCACCTTGCATTCATCAAAAGCAGCCTTCCAGTTATAGTAGGTCCCTGAGCTTGTCGAAGGGCCGTTGTTTTTAACTTTACATCCCCTCAGTTCCTTCTCAATAGCATATTGTTGGTCCACCTCAAACCGCAACATGCTGTCCATAGGCAGCGTGTCGACAATCTTATGCAGGTTGAAGATTTGCAGCGGGTCCCAACAATTTTTGAGCTCTTGCATCAAAGCATAGACTTCATCGCCATAAAGCAACTGGATGAACTCGCCGCGCAGACGACCGTCGCCATGCTCCCCACTGAGTGAGCCTTTGTATTTCTTGACTAACAAAGCGGTCTGATAGGCTACCTCGCGGAATTTCCGCTTGCCTTCTGCCTCCTTAATATTGATGATGGGGCGCAAGTGAAGTTCGCCGGTGCTGATATGAGCATGATAGACGCAACTCAAGCCAAGGCTTTCCAGCATTTGAGCGAAATCGGCCATATATGCGGGCAACTTTTCTGGTGCCACAGCGGTGTCTTCAATCACACCGATAGGTTTGGCATCGCCTTTCATACCTGTAAGCAAACCTAAGCCTGCCTTGCGCAGACTCCACACCTTGCTGATATCGGAACCGTAAACCCTTGAACAAGCATAAACCAAATGTTCGTTGTTTTCGATTAATGCTTTTTCAAGTTGGTCGGCTACGGCATCGATTTCAGTCCTTGTCTCACCACGCAATTCGATGATGAGGATAGCGGCAGGGTCGCCTTGTACGAAGAAGCGGTTTTTTTGTTGCTCGATGTTCTGTTTGCTGAGTTCCAAAATGTTGCGGTCCATCAGTTCAACGGCGGAAGGATGGAATTTCAGTGCAACCAGATTACCCAAGAAGCTCTTTTGCAAGGTGTCACAATGGGCACAAACCACCATTTTTTCCTTAGGCGGCAAAGGGTCGAGGTCGACTTTGATTTCGGTGATGAAAGCCAAGGTGCCCTCGCTACCTGCAAGGACTTTGCAGAGATTAATGGTGCGTTCTTCAAATGGTTTGGAGGCATTATGCAGGTCTTCAATCACTTCATCGATGGCATAGCCACAGGAACGGCGGCGCAGGCTTTTGTCGGGATAGTTTTCCTCTATGAGTTGGACGGTTTTTTCGTCTAAGGCCCAGCGGATGAGTTGGGTATAGATGTTTTGGATTAATGAGGTGTTGGGAATCTGGCCACTTATAGATTCCATCCCCGCAAGCCCTTGCTTGGAATGACATAAGCTGTCGGATTCCCAAAAACGAGAACCAAAGCGTTCTTCTAATTCTTTGATAGTGTATTCTTTAAACACCTCAATGCTGCCGTCGCAAAGCACGCCTCGAGCTTCCAACACATGATGGCGGGTGCTGCCATAAATTAGGGAGTGCGAGCCGCAGGAGTTATTGCCGAACATGCCGCCAATACAACAACGATTGCTTGTTGAAGTTTCTGGGCTGAAGAACAGGCCGTAAGGCTCCAAAGCGAGGTTCAATTCATCAAGGACCACGCCAGGCTGTACTCTTGCCCAGCGTTCTTCCTTGTTGATTTCCAGAATCTTTTTGAAATGCTTGCTGATATCGACTACAATGCCGTTACCCACCACCTGACCTGCGATGGAAGTGCCACCCGCCCTAGGGATGAGGTGGGTTTGGCGTTCGCGAGCCAATTCGGTTAAATAGACAATATCTTGTTCATTTTCGGGGAAAGTCACACCCAACGGCACCTCACGATAGGCCGACGCATCGGTAGCGTAGGCGATGCGGTGCAAAGGGTCGGTGTGAAGTGTAAACATTGATTAGGCTTTGTCCAACTGACTGAAAACGCTGTTGTTGCTCTTAAATTCGGGTACGATAACCTTCATCTGTGCCACAATCTTCATCGGGTCACAGGTCTCGAGTTCGTCGTGTAGTTTGGCAATCATGTTGTCCACATCGGTAGTCTCGTATTTCCGCACCACGGCGTGCATGATCTTCTCGTTGTCGGTCTTGATGGTATTCTCTTCGTTAGCCAATACCTCTTCATACAGCTTTTCGCCAGGGCGCAGACCCGTCTCAATGATTTCGATGTCAGGACGGTGGGCTAATTTGCACATCTTCTCGGCCAAATCCCAAATCTTGACCTTCTCACCCATGTCGAACACGAAGATGTCGCCACCCTCGCCGATGGAACCGGCTTCGAGTACAAGGCTGCAGGCTTCAGGAATGGTCATGAAGAAACGTGTGATACGCTTGTCAGTAACGGTGATGGGACCGCCTTGGGCAATCTGTTTGCGGAACAACGGCACTACTGAGCCATTTGAGCCCAAAACATTGCCAAAACGCGTGGTGATGAACTTGGTGTTGCCCACGCGACTTTGCGTGTAAATCTCCGCAATGCGCTTGGTGGCACCCATTACATTGGTCGGGTTGACAGCCTTGTCGGTCGAAATCATGACGAATTTCTCTACGCCATATTCCACCGCCAAGTCGGCCACAAGCTTGGTACCAAATACATTGACATACACGGCTTCATAAGCGTTTTCCTCCATAAAGGGCACATGCTTGTAGGCCGCGGCATGGAACACCACTTGCGGATGGTACGTCTCGAAGACCTCTCTCATGCGGATAGGGTCTTTCACATTGGTGATAACGAAAGCCATCTTGTCGCGCAACTCCTTGAATTCGGGCGCGTTGTTCATCTCAAATTGGAAGTCGTACATCGGTGACTCGGCCTGATCAAGCATGATAAGCTTGGTAGGATCATAATGCATCACTTGACGGCAAATCTCGCTACCGATGGAACCAGCAGCCCCTGTGACAAGTACCACTTTGTCCTTGATTTCACGTGTCACGTTTTCCTTACTGAGCTTGATGGGTGTGCGACCCAAGAGATCTTCAATCTTGATATCCACAATCTCATGGGAAGAGATTTCTCCATCAACCCATTTAGTGAACGATGGGATGGTTTTCACCACCAAATTCAACGCTAAACCTTTTTCGATGATTTTTTTCCGGCGTTCCTCGTCAAGGCTAGGAATGGCCAAAATCATTACCTCGATTTCGTTTTTCTTGATGAAGCTTTTTGTCAGGGCCTCCGTTGGAGAATACACCTTCACCGTATTAATTTGAATGCCAACACGTTTTGAGTCGTCATCAGCAAAGGCTTTCACTTTGTAAATAGAATTCGTATCTTGGCTTAAGGTGCGCAACAACATCGTACCTCCATCACCAGCACCATAAATAAGGGTGTTTAGTTTTTTGCTTTTATCTTTATAAACCTCATTGTACAAACGCCTGATAGTAAGTCGCATAATGACCATTGAAACCAAAGTGATAAGATAATGGTAAACCAATGTGGCATAACGCGGGTAAGCAAAAGAAGCCCAAGACGGTCTGAATTGATGGACAATTAATTTACTGACGATAAGAAATGTAACGGCTGCTGTACAAGAAAACAGGATTTTTTGCACGTCGTTGAAGCCCGAATAACGTAACATTCCGTCATATGTTCTAGTAGCCAAAAAGGCAATCAAATACACGACAGGAACAATCCAAATACGGCTCCAATCAAACCCCGAAGCTGCAATGTCTTTGAAATACAACATAAAAATGGCCACAACATATGCAGCTATGACAATGACCATATCAGCGAATAGAATCCAATAACGAGGCAGGGTGTTACTCTTATGTTTTCCAAAAATGAAATTGCAGAATTTCTTAATTATGTTAGAATCACTCATATTCAATAAGTTTTAACCCGCAAAAATACTGTTATTTTCTATAAATCAAAAGATTTTTTTCATTAAATGCCATTTTCCCGTGGAAGGCAGGTTGGGGTCAGCACCTTGGCATTGCGCAACGTATGCCTCCCACTCGGCCTGACGGGGCAATTGGGCCAACCGGGCCATATCGCGGTCCCAGTCGAAATCGTCTACCGTGTCGCATATCATAAAGACATGAGTTTCATAACGATAGAGTTGCATGTCGAGGATGCCGACTTCTCTTTGTCCAGCTACCACTTCGGGCCAGACATGAGCGTGGATGTCACAATATCTTTCGATGAGCTCAGGGTCATCGACGAGTTCTAGAGTTTGGCAATAACGTTTCATTGTTTGTTGAGTTTGGTGATGAAATGACCGTATAACACGATGACGATAAAGCAAATCAATGGCAGGATGAAGCTCAAATTCACCGAAGCGATGCTTCCGATTCCGCTACCATCGATAATTCGAGCCTGCAAAGGTGGCAGCACCGAGCCACCCAAGATAGCCATGATGAGACCTGCAGCACCCAACTTGGCATCGTCACCCGTGTCGGTCAAGGCAATGCCGTAGATGGTCGGGAACATGAGGCTCATGCATGCCGAGACGGCCACCAAGCAATATATGCCAGCGCGACCGTCAAAGAAGATGACACCCAACACTAGCACACCTCCGGTAATGCCCAGATAAGTCAGCAGTTTGGAGGGACTGATGTATTTCAGCAAGAAGGTGCAGATGAAACGGCTTGCACAGAAGATAGCCATAGCCACGATGTTGTAACGTTGCGAGAGCACCTCAGCGGCCTGCTCCGTCATGCCTTCGTTCATGAAGATGCGCGTGCCGTATTGGATGATAAATGTCCAGCACATGATTTGCACGCCGACATAGAAAAACTGAGCCACGACACCAAACCGATAAGGCTTGTTTTGCCAAAGGCGTTTCACCGTGGGACCGAAATTTTGGTCAGCGCTTTCCTCTGTCTTGGCTTGTGTTTTCACCAACAGCAGGATGACGACAAAAAAGACTACCAACACCGCTCCGATAACCACGTAGGGTCGGCTCAACACAGCGAGGTCGGCACTTTTCACAGCTTCAAATTGGTCTTCAGACAGTAAGGCACGTTCCTCGGTGCTTAACGGATTGAGTTTGGCTTGGATGAACTTCATCGCCACGAACATACCTGCCAAAGAGCCGATGGGATTAAAGGCTTGGGCGAGGTTGAGGCGACGTGTGGCGGTTTCCTTGTCGCCCATGGAAAGGATATAAGGGTTGGCCGTTGTCTCAAGGAACGAGAGGCCGCAAGTCAGCACGAAATAGGCGATGAGGAAGGGATAATAATTGCCTGTCGCCTTGGCAGGGATGAACATCAAGGCTCCCACGGCATACAATCCAAGACCCATCAAAAGTCCGGCTTTATAAGAGAATTTACGCACAAAAAGCGCGGCTGGCAAAGCCATGCAGAAATAGCCTCCATAAAAAGCCAGTTGTACCAAGGCGCCGTCGGTGACGCTCATGCGGAAGATTTTGGAAAAGGCTTTCACCATAGGGTTGGTGATGTCGTTGGCGAAGCCCCACAAGGCGAAGCAACAGGTCACTAGCACGAAAGCCAAGAGATACTTTTTTTCTACTACTTTATTCATATTTTTCTTTTTTGGTCGGCCCTTCGACCCTTCGACAGGCTCAAGGCTCAGGGACCTTTCACTTTCTTCTAATAGTTAACTCGATAGCTTTTAGATGGTTGTTACAGAAATTACGTGCATCTTTGACCACGCAGGCGAGATAGCCGCCGCCGCCGGCACCAGGCATTTTCCAAGCCAATACTTCATCCAAAGCGGAATATTTATCAATGTAATCCTGCACGGAGCCTTGAATCATGGCAGGGAACATGGCGGTTTGGGCATTGAAAGAGGCTTTATAGGCTTGGGCAAAAGCGTCCAAATCTCGATTCATAATGGCTTTCCAGCAGTCGTCGGCAGCCTTGGCCAAAGCCTTCACTTTCGTTTCGGTGATATCCTTGCCATCCACCACAGAGCAACCTGGTTGGCGGGGCTCCATTGGAATCATAATAAGATGGTTCTCAAGCCAATTCAAAATGGCTTCATCACGGCAGGTCTCGATTTTAATGGGCCAATAGAGTTTATCATAGTAATGCCTCACCAAACCTGGCATACAAATGCCAATGGAGTCTTGTGCTCCGCTGATGATGCCATCGCTGCGCTCAGGGTCGTTTTCAAAACAGAAAACCAATTTGGCGAGAATCTCAGGATCCATGTCGGGCAGGTGCATTGGCCAGATTTTCTTGATCATATTGCGCGTCGAAGTGGAGAGACCGCAACGTTCGCGCACTTCGAAGGTTGGCTCCAAAGAAATGGTGATAGCCCAACCAGGAGCATAACACGATACGTAAGGTTGGTCAATCCAAGTGCCGGCGAGGTCCAAACGTGTGGGAATCTGGCAAAGGTCTTGTTTCAAGGCGGTTGACGAACGGGCTTTCAAGCCTTCGGATGGTGTGCGTTGCAGCACCACGTATTCGATGCCACGTTCCTTGCAAAACTGACGTTTTTCCTCCGAAGCTCCGTCTTCGTTGACCACAAAAATATCGGGTTTCAGCCTATCGACCGTGCCAACAAAGTCCATCACCCCTGCCCCATCGTTAATGAAGGCATCTTTTACATAACGGATAGCCTTCACCATAAAGAGGCGTTCCTGTTCAGGATAGAGGGTCTTGTGGTTTTTGTAATGTAGAATGGTTTCGTCGGAGCCGATACCGACATAAAGATCACCAAACTGCGCCGCTTGTCGGAAAAACTCAACATGACCACTATGCAGGAGGTCGTAGCAGCCCGAAACAAATACTTTTTTGGTCATTCAGTTTTAATTTTGGCTGCAAAGATAGGGAATTGTTGGATTTTTATCCAATAGTTTTCAAAGTTTCTGAACTTCGGCCAAAGCTGCCACGAAATACCAACGTCCATTGCTCTCACAATAACATTTATAGCGGGTGCGTTGCTTCTCCCCTTTTTGGAAAATCAAGCCGTTTTTCAACACGAATCTGGCATCATCGGGAAGACTTTCCACCGTCGTCACGGTTTCTGGATGCTTGTCGTATTTGTGCAACACTCGTTGCAGGTTTTGGTCGGCGGTGCTACTGGCTTTGATATGGTGGAGGTGCTTTTGCAGTGCATTTAGCACATCTTTTGGAAAGACAGTCTCTGTCATGAAAGGCAATAAAAGTGAAGTGAATTGATTTTGCCATTCTTGGCCATGGGGTTGTACTCTTCTTGAGCCATAATGCTGATACACATCGTAATGCGCCACTTCGTGGACATAGGTGATGAGCATCTGATACGGATTCAAGTCCAAGTTGAGAGTGATGGAACAGATGCCGTTTTTGGTACGTGGTGGACGGAAATCGCCCAATTTGGAGCTACGAGGCCGCTTGAAGTGTAATTTGAAACGCCGTTGCTCGTACATAGCACCAACCAACCCCACAGCAGCCTCGGGGAAATAGCGTTTCAACAGCTCAAGTTCCTCAGCCTTCATGGTGCTCCAACAATTCGGTTTCCAAAGTGTCTTGTGGCACATAACTCCACTTGGTGCAGGTGTTGCAGTGGCGCGGTGCACGACGGCGACCTGGCACCTCCTTGGTCTTGCATGAAGTGGCTAAAACAGCGATAGCTACTAGTAATAATATCAAAAACTTGTTTTTCATTTCGTTAACCAATTTGCTGGATTCTGTCTACTCATCTCTTTCAATAACTCAAAGTGCAGCTCCGTCTTGTCTTCCGTCTTGTTGGTATGCACCGTTCCCAGGTTCTGTTTGGTCTTCACCTTGTCGCCGCGCTTCACAGTGACGTTTTCAAGGTTGGAATAGACCGTGAAATACTCACCGTGGCGGATAATGACCACGGTATTGGAGCCCATGAGTTTTGTGACGCTGGCCACCTCGCCATCAAAGACAGCACGGGCTTGAGCGCCTTCGGTGGTGGCGATGTCGATGCCGTTGTTGGTCACCGTGACCTTGTCGGAAACCACCGAAGCATGTTTGCCGTATGACGAAGAAATCACCCCACGTTCCACGGGCCAAGGGAGCTTGCCTTTGTTGTTGACGAAGTTGGAAGAAAGCGTCTTCTCAGCTGGTGTCAAGGCCATGCCTTTCTCTTTAGGTGCAGTAGTTGTTGCCTTGCCCTTGCTGGCGTTTTTCTTGGCTTCTTCCTTGCGCTTTCTTTCCGCCTCGGCATTGGCCTTCCTAATCTCTTCAGCGATGATATCGTCAATGGCCTTTTGCAGTTTCTTGGCTTGTTGCTGCTTGTTTTTGATGTCCTGTTGGATTTTACCTTCCTTCTTCTTGAGCTTGGCCACTTGTCCGTTGAGGTCTTTCTTCTCTTTTTGTAAAGCCTCCTGCTGGGTTTTCTCGTCCTTCAACATAGCGGCCTGTTCCTCGCGAGCTTGCTGACTGGCTTCAACCTCGCTACTGATTTGTTTTTCAATCGCTGCGATTTGGTCCATCTTGACTTTTCGTGCATCGCTGCACTCGCGAATGTAACGTAAACGTCTGAAAGCCTGATTGAAGTCTTTGGAAGCGAAGATGAATCCTAGCCGTTCATAATGGCTACGGTTTTTGTTGGCGAAGACGATCATTTTGGCGTATTCCTTTTGCAGCTTGCTGAGGTCGGAGTTGAGCGACTTGATGTTGCTTTGTCCCGTGTTGATTTCGTCGTCCAAGACGGCAATCTGCTCATTGTAGTTCTGGATGAGTTGCTCGCGCTGCTTGATTTTCTTGTCCAAGATGGAGACCTCGTTGAGGGTCATTTCTCGGTCCTTTTTGGTCTTTTTCAGCAATTGGTTGGCGGTCGAAATCTCCTTCTGCAACGAGTTGATTTCACTCTGCAACTGCTTCTTCGACTTGCCTTTCGTCTTTTGGCCATAGCCAGGCGAGACAAGTGCCAACAGCAACAAAACCAATATGACAGGTAGTTTCTTCATTTCATTTTAGGCAGCCGCATACGCTCCATTTTGTCGGTAATCTTCAGCGGAAAAGTAGTTGGTTGGTCCAATTTGATGTTATTGTACCTAATTTTGGTGGACCATTCTCCCATCATGAAAGTCTTCAACTGAACGGTCTGATTCTCAACGGGTGGAAGGCCTTCGTTATTGTCCAAAAGCAAAGTCTGTACCAAGGGCAGAATGAGCGGAATGCCCAATTGAGCGGAAACAGTATCCAAAGGTTCGGCCAAATAGGTCTTTTCCAAGCGGTTAAGAATCCAAATCGAATCATTGCTGACTTTAGCTCGCAAAGCTTCTACGCCCATCGTGGCGGTCACGCTGAGCCAAATGAGGCTGTCTTTTCGCATCCTCAGTTGTCCCGATAAGTCATCGAAAGTCATGCCGTTGCCTTCGGCTTGGATGCTCAGATTGGCAGCCATCCATTCAAAGGCTTGGGGCTGCGGAGGCTGTACGGTTTTCTTGCGTGAGGCGCAAGAAGTGGCCAGCAACAGAAATGCAACAAATGCTATGACAAATCGAGATCTCATTTTTTGAGTTTGAGTTGGATGGCATCATAGTGTTCCTGATAGGTGGCATCAGGTTCTTTCAGTAGTTTCAAGGCTTTCTTCATGTACTTTTCGGCTTCTTTGTAGTCGCCTTTCTTGTAAAGCACCCAGGCATGTGTATCGAGATAAGTCGGGTTGTCGGGTTCCATGGTGATGGCTTTCGTCGACATCTCCAAAGCCTTATCCAAATCTTGACCTTTTACTGCGAGATAATAGGCGTAATTATTGAGAACCAGCACATTGTTTGGGTCATTGCGCAAGGTGCGTTCGTAGGCATCGAAGGCTTTTTCTTCGTCTCCTTCTTCGTGATAGAGGTCGCCCAAAAAAGCGTCAAAATTAGCCATTTGCACTTTGTCAGTGGCGTATCTCCTCCCCTTGTCTAAATAATAGATGGCGTTTTCGTTGTCTTTCAAAACGGCACTGGCCACACCCGCGTACCAATAAAATACAGGCTGCATAGGATAGTACTTCAATGCCGCCACGGCATGGTCGCGCACGGCCTCATTTTCGTTGAGCCGCGACTCGCTGATGATGAGGTTCTGCCATCCATAGAAGTCGATGCTATCGAGAGCTAATGCCTTCTGATACAGCTTTTTCGACTCCAACGCGTTTTCATTGACGATATAATAGGAACCTAAAATAAGATAACCCAATTTAATGTCAGGGTGTGTCTCGATGAAGGCCTCACCGCATAGTTTTGCCTGCTCGTCGATATTGGACGCACTTTGGTTTTTGTTCATCCAATAGTCATAGATGTTGGATTTCGTGGTGAGGTCGAGGTTCTTGTTGCGGATGGCGGCAATCAGTTCATTGAAGGCCTTATCCATGTCGCCGTTCTTTTCGTAATACTCCACCAGCCACTTCACATTCTCGCGGTTGATGAC
>DAIOUZ010000019.1:10256-12028 GCA_036759285.1 Candidatus Limiplasma sp.
GTTGATATAGGGGTCGTCGGGGTTGAGTTCCTTGATTTTCTCAAACAGTTTCAAGGCCTCTTTTTCCTTGCCGTTTTCGGTGTAAACCTGAGCCAACATGCTATAGTAGCGCGAATTCTCAGGATTCTCCTTGATGAGACGCTCCAATTCCGCTATGAGTTTCTTTTCATTGCCTTGGCGCTTGTAGATATTGAGGCGCTGCTCGGTAAACACCTCGTTTGGCCCGACTTGTTCTTCAAGCAGGTCCATCTTCTTCAAGGCCTTGTCTAACTGTCCCATACTCAAGTAGGCATCAATCAGTTCGCTGAGCACCTCGAGGTCGTCGGGATACTTTTCAGAGAGTCCTTCATACAGGTTGATGAAATCGTCGTATTGTTCTAGGTTGCGGTAAAACAAGCCAAGGCGTATCTGATACCATTTGTTTTCGGGAGCAAGTTTGGCGGCCTGTTTGATCATCTGGAAGGCCTCTTCGATACGGCCGGCATTGTAGTATTGCTCGCTCAATTCAAACATCGAGGCATCGTCATCGGGCATGAAGCGTAATGCTTGCTCGAAATTGCGGATGGCACCTTCGGTATCTTCGCGGTATTTGCTTTGCAAGCCGTTCGAGAAATACACGGCGTTCTTTTTCTTATCAGGCTTGCCGTTGTATTCCGACTCGACTTGCTGAGCAAAACTCCATGTTGAGCATCCCAACAGAATAAACAACAAAACGACTCTATATTTCATAACTTTCAACGCTAAACTTTCAACTGACTCTAAACTCTAAACATTACACTCTCAACTCTTTCCGGTATGACCGAATCCTCCCGCACCACGTTCCGTTTCCGAAAGGGTTTCCACTTGCACGACTTCAGTTTGTTCGCATTTGGCAATGATCATTTGCGCAATGCGGTCGCCGCTGTTGATGACAAAAGGCTTGTCGGACAGATTAATAAGGATGACACAGATTTGTCCGCGATAATCTGCATCAATGGTACCGGGTGAGTTCAAGACAGTGATGCCGCTCTTGAGGGCCAGACCACTACGGGGACGCACCTGTCCTTCGTAACCTTCAGGAATTTCCATATAAAGCCCTGTGGGTATAAGGCCGCGTTGCATAGGTTCTAGGGTGATAGGACCTTCAGGCAGATAGGCACGCAAATCCATGCCAGCTGAGTTTTTAGTCTCGTAGGCGGGCAAGGGATTATTTGAGGTGTTGACGATGTTAAGCTTCATAATTATTTCTTTTTCAATATTTTACTATTTACAATGTTCATAACTCCTTTCACCAAATCTTTCTCCCTCCAGCAAATGAAAGCGAAGAAGACCAACAACAGGCATGTGTTGACGACCAAGGTCCAGACGGTGCTGTCGATATGGATATATTTCTGCACGTAATACAATGCGATTGCCACGGCGAAATAGACAAAGGCTGATTTCAAATAGTACGGTATAGGAGCTTTCTTCTGTCCGACGAGATAGGACAACACCATGCAGGTGCCATAACCTGCGACACCGCCCCAGGCACAAGCCATATAACCATATTTCGGTACAAAAATGAAGTTGATGGCTAGCAATACCACACAGCCGATGCCCGAGAAAATGGCACCCCACCAGGTCTCATCAATAAGTTTGTACCAGAACGAGAGGTTGAAATAGATACCCATGAAAATTTCAGCCATCATCACGATGGGTACCACGCGCAGACCTTCCCAATAGTCGGACTTGATGATGTATTTCAAGACGGGCATGTACATCACTACGGCGAGAAAAGCCAACAACGTAAAGAT
>DAIOUZ010000019.1:12041-21168 GCA_036759285.1 Candidatus Limiplasma sp.
CATCACTTTGGCTTGGGTCTCCTTATCGGCCGTGTCGCGCTTGCCGCCAAAGACGAAAGGCTCGTATGCGTAGCGGAAAGCCTGCGTAATCATCGCCATAATCATCGCGATTTTCACACAGGCGCCATAAATACCCAACTGCACGTCGCCTTCTTCGCCTGGAACGATGAACCGGTAGCAGATCTTGTCAGCCACTTGGTTGAGGATGCCAGCCAAGCCCAAAAGTAGCAGTGGCCAAGTGTAGTGCAACATCTGTTTTAATAAATCGCGGTCAAGGCCGAAGCGCAACTTCTTGATCTCAGGGATAAAACCGAGGGTAATCAAAGCTGTGCAAATAAGGTTGACGATGAAGATATAGCCGACCTGATAGCTGTTGTCGTACCAGCCCATCAATGCAGGATGGCTTTCTTTCAGCCCCGGTGCGACCAAGAAAATAAACAGATTCAGTCCAATATTTAAGAAGATGAACAGGAGCTTCAGTGTGGCAAATTTAATGGCTTTATTCTCATAACGCAGACGGGCAAACAGAATAGCTTGGAAGGCATCCAAAGCCACAACGATGGCCATGATTTCCACATACTCGGGATGAGTGGAGTAGTGTAGGGCATTGGAAATGGGCTTTATAAATAGGCTTACCAGAATCACAAACACTAACGAAACCAATCCTACAGCCAAGTTTGAAGTAGAAAAAGCTTTGTTGGGGTCGACACCTTCCTTGTTCGAAAAACGGAAAAACGTCGTTTCCATGCCGAAGGTCAGGATGACAAGGAGCAAGGCTGTGTAAGCATATAGGTTGGTCACGATGCCGTAACCGCCCGATTCTGCGGCGATTTTATAGGTATACAACGGCACCAGCAGGTAGTTCAAGAACCTACCGATGATGCTGCTCAAACCATAAATGGCGGTCTGTTTCGCCAAAGAACCTAATCTATTTTCTGCCATGTCGTTCTATGTTGTTATTTCTAACGCAAAATTTCAGTTAATATTTGGTCAGGCTTAATTTTTCGGCAATTCAATGACAAACTCCGCCCCTTCCCCTTCTCGACTTTCGAAAGTAATCGTTCCTCCTGCAGCCTGAACGATGTTATAAGTCAGGGAGAGACCCACACCCGAGCCACCCGACTTAGTGGTGAAATTGGGCAGGAAAATGCGGTCTTTGTCCTCTTCCTTGATGCCTTTTCCGTTGTCTTTCACGCTGATAACGAAAGCTTTTTCTTTATCTTTCAAGCTGACGTCAATGCTACCTTTTGGTTTTGAACCAATAGCTTGAACAGCGTTTTTGACGAGATTGCTTACTGCACTGTTCAGATTGGTCTTGTCGCCGTTGAAAGTATGGTCTTTGGCTTTGTCGAAATCGTAATGGAATTCGATGTTTTCAGTATTATCATAGAGGTTTACGACATTACCCACCAGTTCCGCCAAATCCATAGGTTGCGGATGGTTTTCGGGTAGCTTGGCATAGCGTGAGAACGAGGAAGCAATGTCCGACAAGGCATCAATTTGTTCTATCAAAGTGTTGGTGGTACGTTGGATTTGTTCAGGCGTGGCCTTGCCATTGTCGATGTTGTGTTGCAACAGCTGCACACTGAGTCTCATTGGCGTCAACGAGTTCTTGATTTCGTGGGCCACTTGCCTTGCCACTCCGCGCCAGGCCGTTTCTGTCGTGGTTCGCTTTAGCTCGGCGGCACTCTTCTCCAACTCCACAATAAGTTGGTTGTATTGCTTGACCAATGCCCCGATTTCATCATCTCTTTTCCATTCAATAGGCTCGTTCTTTTGGTCGATTTTAATATCCCCTAATTTATTCTGTATCAATGCTAGAGGTTGTGTCAATCGCTTAGTCATCTGCAATATGATAATCAAGGCTATGCCGAGAAGCAAAAGGATGATATTCAAATAGGTCAGGATAAAGTTTTTGATTTCGTTATGCAGTTCGGTGGCACTGGAGAAATAGGGGGTGTTAAGGTACGCCAAAGTTTTCCCGTTATTGTCGGCAATCGGGATGTAGGAAGACTCGTATTTGCCTTTGCCGAGGTATTCTTCGTGGGTGTAGTAGAGTTCCTTGTTGCGGTACATTTGTTGGTATGCCTCGGCATTCATTATCGGGGCTTGCAAGTTCAACTCGTTGATTTCGGGTCGCGTGGTGGCCAGCAGTTGTCCGTTGAGTTGGTAAAGGTTCAAATCGGTGAAGAAAATGGTGGAATAGTGTTGCAAAATGTCAGTCCATGCGTCTCTCGACAGGGTTTTCATCATGGCGGCGAAATCGAGGTCGTTGCGCATATCGAGAGAGAGGGTTCTTGTGGTCTCAAAGTGCGAAGTCGTGGTCTTTTGATTGTAAAGGGACTGCATGTAGATGACGGAAACAGGTCCTATAGCGAGGAAAGAGATGCCGAGTGTGGAGAACACCACCGTCTGAAGTCTGCTGCGGAAGCTCCTGTCGCGCCATCTATGGTGTTCTTTGGGTCTGATCAGCCACACAATTAATAAAAAAGGTAAGGTCAGACCAAGGAAAAACAAGGCAAATGGTGCGGTGGTTTCAGACCATCCTTTTGTTGGGGTACTGATGACCAAAGCGTTAAACTCGTCTTCAATGATGGCGTAGTGTTTGTATCGTTTGGTGAAGCAAAACTCATGGTCTTTGATCTTCAGACTGTTCATGAAATTTGGATAGACATACCGACCATATTTGTAGACCAAGAGGTTGTCACGATAGTTGGCGACTGAGTAATCGTAGGTTTTCTGGTTGTTGTTCTTTTTCAGGAGTTGAGGCAAACCGAAACCTTCGGGCGCGATGGGTTTATAGAACTCAAAATAGAGGTCTTTCTGTTGCAACGAGTCTTGCGAGAAGATTTTGATTTTTCCTAAATAATTGGGATCCAGTGTATAATAGTCCATGAAATAGAGCCCGTCCCCTACCCTTTTCGGATTATTGTTGGCAAGCTTTTCAAGGAAATAATCCTCGCAATTCGTCACATAGTCTTCGGGTTGTATGTTGATTTCTTCGTTGGGTTCACAAACGGTAAGGTTGGTGATGTAGGATTTCATGGTTGAGTCGAAAAGCAGTTCCTTCGAATAGCCGAGAATCACATCGGCAAGTATATTGCTTTCTGCGAAAGTCATGCTCTGTAAGGTAGAATCGGATTTGATTTGTTCGGCAAAAGCCTTGTACGAGGTTTCAAAGGCAGTGTCTTGTTTTTTCAGGAGTTGTTCTGCCAAAACAGCCATCTCTTGGTTTTCCTTTTTCCTGTTCGAATCGTAATACAAGTATGTTAACACAATGGAAACCAAGAAGATAATACCTATTGCACACTCCACTCTGAATTTGATATGACTCGCTTTTTTTCTTGGTTTGATGATGAGTAAAGCCAAACCAATAACACCAAAGATGATGCCTATCAGTATGATGGTTTTTCGAATCAAGGGTTTCACATGAGCCGGAGCCAAGATGTTGCAATGTCCTAACAGTTTTCCTTGTTCGGAGTAAATCTCATATCCTTCGCGGTCAAAGCGGATATTCGTGCGGATAAAGTTTTGGAAAGGAAGGAGTCCATTTTGTAAATAATGGTTTTCTATGGGATAGGTAGCGTTGATGAGCTTGAAGACATAGTAATCCAGCTGTCCCGCCTTGAACGACTTGATGTAATAGTCACCAGAAGGAAGGTTGCAAAGGGTATCGTTGTCAATGTCGACTTTCCTCTTGATCAGTTTCGGGCTGACCGTATTGTCATTCCAGTGCAGCAAAGTGTCGTTGTTGAATACATAAAGCCCATAGCCTTTTTTGGCGTATTGACCATGGTCTGCATTTTTTTTGGTCAAACCTTGGATTTCCTTTTCCGTTTTCAATACCGAACGTTGCACCTGTCGTATCAACATCTCAGGTCGTTTCAAAGACCATTGGGTCACGCCCAGTAAGAGGAATAGCAATGCCGAAAAGCAGAGCAAGATCCGCCCAAAGACTTTCCTATGGTTATCTTTCGTTTTCATCTTCTTGGCCTCTATTATTGTTGTTTTTTCTGCTCTTTCCTCTTAATTGCCTTATTTTATTGATATCAAATACTTTACAAAACATTCGATTTCCGCCCTTTTTCGCCCTCTTTCCAATCCCGGTTTCATTTCCTGCCAAAAATGCCTTAAACGCTCTAAAATGGCCGAATTTTTTAATTTCTCGATTTTACCGCTCAAAAACATATACCAAACTCGACCATTCACCAGACTTTCTTGCCTTGCAGTTCGAAATCATCCCTTTTATTGCACCTCTCAATAAGGGTAAGCTGTGGTGCAGGTATTTTTCACTCATATAGGAAATGTAATAGGCATCCCAATGGAGTTTTTCCGTCTTGATGTGCTTCAGGTGACTTTCCTCAAAAATCTTGATGATGGTTTCTTCGTTGAAATGGTTGAGGTGACGTGGCACATCGTAAGCGGCCCAGGCTGCTTTATAGTATTGACCGTCGTATGACTTGTAATTAGGAAGTGCTATGATAATCCTTCCACCTGGTTTGCACAGTCGATAAAGTTGTTGGATTTGCCATCGTAATGCGTCCACATGCTCCAGCACGTGCCACATAGTAATGACGTCAAAACTACCGTCTATAAGGTTTTCTTGTTCTTCGCTTGAAAGAAGTTGTGCTTTGATTCTATTTTTAGCAATGGCTTTTGCCTCTTCTGATGGCTCTACGCCTGTACCTTCCCAGCCATGCTGTTCCATGGTATGCAAGAAATCCCCTACTCCACATCCGATGTCCAAAATCTTACCTTTTCTCGTCTTTTCTGTTGTGATGGTATATTTATTCTTGAGATTGATGGATTTTACCTTCTCGTAAACTTTTGGAATAAAACCTTCCTTGTTTTCTTGATGGCTATAGTATTCATCCGATTTATAATACTTCCCGATTTCTTTTTTATTGGGACGTGGTTTGGTGTACAACAATCCGCAATCCTTACATTCAAGAATTTTGAAGGGTTCTTGTGTCAAGAATAGGTCTTTGAGTTCGATATGTAACTGTGCGTTTTCAGATCCGCACCAAGGGCATTTGTCGTTCATGGTATGCTGTGTTTCATGTGAAACATTTTCTTTTATCTACCTAAAAATATCGCCAGGACATTGATATCCGCTGGAGAGATGCCGCTGATTCTTGAGGCTTGTCCCAATGTCTCGGGTTTGTAGCGGTTCAATTTTTCGCGGCACTCGTATGATAAGGATTGTATCGTGTGGTAATCGAAGTCGCTAGGGAGTTTGATATACTCCAAGCGGTTGAGTTTTTCGGCCAGCTCGTTCTCCTTTTGGATATAGCTGTCGTATTTGATTTGAATCTCGGCCTCTTCCAGACATTCTTTGATGAACTTGTCGTCTTTTCTGTAGGCTTCAAGCGATGTTAAAACACCAATCATGTCGTTGAGTCCGATTTGTGGACGCAGAAGGAGGTAAGATAGTTTGGCTTTTTGTTCTATTCTGGCACTACCGTTTTGCTCCAACAAGCCATTGATTTCATCCGGATAAGCGTAAGTCTCGTTCAAAAACGTCTTGATTTCTTCTACTTTTTGTTGCTTCTCCAGATATTTTTGGTAGCGATCCTCTTTGGCCAGTCCCAAACGATAAGACTTTTCCGTCAGTCGGGCATCGGCATTATCTTGTCGCAACAGGATACGATATTCCGCCCTGCTGGTGAACATACGATAGGGTTCATCAACACCCTTGGTGATAAGGTCGTCGATGAGCACGCCGATATAGGCTTCTGTCCTCGATAGAACTAATTGTTGTTGGTCACGAAGTGCTAAGCTCGCATTGATACCAGCCATCAATCCTTGACAAGCAGCTTCCTCGTATCCTGTCGTTCCATTGATTTGTCCGGCGAAATAGAGTCCATGAATCAGTCTTGTCTCCAGTGAATGATGCAGCTGCTCGGGCGGGAAATAGTCGTATTCGATGGCATAGCCTGGGCGGAAGATCTTGGCATTCTCGAAACCTTCGATTTGTCTGAGGGCTTCGTATTGGATATAGTCAGGCAAAGAAGAGCTGAAGCCGTTGAGGTAATATTCTTCCGTGGTCCAGCCTTCGGGCTCCACAAAGAGTTGGTGGCTGTCCTTACCGGAGAAGCGCTCAATCTTATCTTCGATGCTGGGACAATATCGTGGCCCCACTCCTTGGATGCGACCGTTAAACATGGGCGAATATTTGAAGCCTTTTCGGAGTGTCTCATGCACTTTTAATGAGGTGTGTGCAATCCAACAACTCCTTTGTTTCGATATTTTGAACGGCTCGTTATAAGAAAATCCGACCACCTCGTCATCACCCTTTTGTTCGATGAGTTTGCTGAAGTCAATGGTTCGGCCATCGATTCGGACGGGTGTACCTGTTTTCAATCGTTTGACCTCGAAACCGAGTTCTTTAAGTTGTTCGCTGATGCCATGGCTGGCCACCTCGCCCATCCTTCCTCCTGCGAAATGCTGCTCGCCGATATGAATCAAACCATTCAAGAAGGTACCATTGGTGAGGATGACAGCCTTGCTTTCGATGTCGCCTCCCATCAAAGTCTTCACACCTTTGACTTGGTCGCCCTTCACAAGGAGTCCTGTCACTGTGTCTTGCCAGAAGTCAACGTTAGGTGTCTTCTCCAACATACTGCGCCACTCAGCCGAGAACATCATCTTGTCGCTTTGGCACCTCGGACTCCACATGGCAGGACCCTTCGACTTGTTAAGCATCCTGAACTGGATCATGGTGCGGTCGGAGATGATGCCTGAATAGCCCCCCATGGCGTCGATTTCGCGCACGATTTGTCCCTTGGCGATGCCGCCCATGGCAGGGTTGCACGACATGGAGGCAAACAGGCGCAAGTCCATGGTGATAAGCAGAACCTTGCTGCCCATATTGGCGGCTGCCGCAGCGGCCTCACATCCGGCGTGACCGGCTCCTACAACGATGATATCATACGGTTCGAAAATCATGTTTTATGTCAATGTTTCACGGGAAACAATATATTTAATACTTTGATTATCTGATTTTTACATTGTTTAACTATGGCTATTGACCATGACCATGCCCCCTTTTTCAGTAAAGGTGGTCATGGTCATAGGCCATAGTCTTATATAATTCCAAAGAAATTTCTTCTTGTTCTCTCATCACTTGCTCCTCCTCGTCCGTCAAATCATCGAAACCGATAAGATGCAACACCCCATGGATGATGACCCGATGCAACTCGCTCTCATAACTCCTTCCAAACGTCACCGCATTCTCTTTGATTCGGTCGATACTGATACAAAACTCGCTCGAAAGTACCGTCTCACAATCAGTCAGCGGGAAGGTCACAATATCGGTGTAGAAGTCATGACCGAGACGCTCACGGTTGATCTCCAACAGCTTCTCGTCGCTACAAAAATAGTAGTACAACTCCCCTACTATCTTACCATGACGTTGCACCACCTCCTCTATCCAGGCCTTGACGCGCTGCGGTTCGATAGGCGGCATCTCCACATACAATGTGCTGAATCTGATCATCTCAATGCGTGTTTTTCTTCAGGTAATACTCGTTGATCTTCTCTTTATAATAAGGTGCGTATTCGATTGGGTTGCTGCGCAAGAACTCCTGGTTTTTCTTGAGCGACTGCTCATAGAGATACTCGTCAATCTTACGGTCAAAATGCGCGCCTTTGTATTCATTCGACTTGCGTTTCTCCTCCTGATCCCGCTTTTCCTGAGCTTTCTGCGATTCCAGCATTCTGGATTCAATCCTTTGGCTGCGCTCAATCATCTGACGGTTGATTTTCTTGTTCACCAGTTCCTCTTCAAGTTTCTCCATGTCCTTAATGATGTCGTTGAAGCCGTCGTCGCCAAGCTGTCCGTTCTCTTTCATGTCGTTGAGCATCTGCTGCATGCCTTGTCGGAGCATCTCCTGTTCAGCGGCCATGCGGGCAAACTGTTCGCTCATCGAGTTGGGCGTCTGCTGCCCCGACTCCTGCATCTGTTGCTGCATCTGCTTCAGTTGTTCACTCAGCTGTTGTTGCAACTGCTGCATGTTCTTCAGGCTTTGCTGGCCTTGACCAGGTTTCGACTGACAACTTTGCATCGGCATACCCATGGCTTCCATGCTGTTTTCCATGTTCTCCAACGACTCGGCCAACATCAATGCCAGATTGTTCATCGACATCATAGCGGTCTGCTGGTGGCGCGTGGCCTGCGAAAGCTTCAGGTCGTTAAGATATTTCATCGCGTTTTCGGTCTGGTTCTCGATGGTATGTAGCTCGTCGAAGACAAAGTTCATGATCATGGGCTGACGCATGGCCATGCTGCGCAAGGAGTCGCGGACCATATTGAAATTGTCAGCCACCTCCTTTTGATGGATGATTTTATCAACCAAGGATGGGTCGTCAGGACGCATGTGGCCAATTTCTGTCATCAAGCCTTCTTGTTCGTGTGAGGCATGGACTACGTTTTCAAGTAAGATACGCAACAAATGCGCGTCCTCAGCCATTTGTTCCATGCCACCCATCTGCATTTGCATCAACATGTTGTTGGCCATCTGCTGCATCTTCTGACCAGCTTTCTGCTTCTGTTGTTGCGACTGTTGCTGTTGTCCGTTCTGCTCATTCTGCATGGCATTGTCGAGGTCTTGGTCGATGCTTTCCTGCATCTCCTCGTCCTTCTGCATGTCGAAAGGCTGTTGCAGGCCTTGGTTCTTCTCCAAGAGTTGGTCGAGTTCGTCCATCATCTTGTCGAATTCCTCCTTGGCTTCCTCGGCCGATTTTTGGTCGCCCTCCTCCCCTGCTTTTTTATCTTGATTCTCAGCATCTTGATTCTGTAGTTCCTCGCCTAGTTTATCCAATTTATTCGCCAAGTCGTTGAGGTCTTTCTCCATCTTGAGTTGCTCCAACAAAGCCAGATTGCGGTCAAGAAGTTCCTGCATCGACTGGTTGTTTTTCTTGATGTCTTGCATCATCTGTTGCATCTGCTCGCGGGGCATGTCCTCAAGAAGTTTGTCAATCTGCTCCATCATTTTGCGCAATTCCTCAGGAATCACTTCGTCGAAGAGCTTGTTAATCTGTTCTTGTTTCTTGATGAGATCTTCGTTGGCGATGTCGTGTTCCTTCATGAAATCCGACAGCTTTTCCTGCTCTTCCTGCAACTTGT
>DAIOUZ010000019.1:21178-25209 GCA_036759285.1 Candidatus Limiplasma sp.
AAGTGAAGGTGATCTCATCGCCGGCTTTGTATCCTGCCCAGCCGCCACGGAAGCAGTCGGTATCATACTGTTTCTCCAGCAGGTCTTTCATCTTCTCCTTGTCGGCCCAGTCCAAATCTTTCTTTTGGATAAGGTCTTGGAGCATCTTCTCTATTTCCTCTTGCAGCTTATCAGCCTCTTGCGACTTCTCCTGAAGCCGTTCCATGATGTCTTCCGACTGCTGGTTGGCGATGCTGTCCAAAGCGGCTTCCGATGGTTTGTAATAGGTGAACATCTCGGAACGTTTCGACTTCGGTCCATGGAATCCGTCGTTGTCCCACACCTCGAAATAGACTTCCATGTTTTGTCCGGGCATAATGCCAAGACTGTCCATGTTGAAGCTATAGAAGAAGGAGGTACGGGTTTGCTTCAGGTCCAAAGCGACAGGTCTGACAATTTTCTTTTCTATGGGTTCCTTCACCAGGCAGTTGAAGGTCAAACGGCTGAAGCCATAATCGTCGGTGACAAGGCCCGAGAAATACACATCGGTGGAAAGTTGCTCGTCGAATGACTCCACACGAATGTCGGGATAAGCATCGGGGATGACATCGACAGAAAAGGGTAGGGGGTCGATGGCCTGATTCCATGCATTTTGTACCTGCACCTCGAACTTGGTGGATTGTGCTGCCACGAATTGGTATTCAAAAACGTCATTGTTTGCTTCCAAATCTGTGGTCAGTGAGTCGCGACTGACGGTCATCTGTTCCGTGTCACGAGTGGTGAAACTGAAAGAAAGTCGCGTGCCTTGCGGGACGATAATCCGTGTTTTGGCATCCAGCGTCTCATTGGTTCGGTGGATATAGGCAGGATAGCGCAACTCACAGCGGTAGGAGAGTAGGGTAGGGTTGGGGTGCACCGTAATATGCAATGGACGGCTGGTATATTCACCGCCCGTCACGTTAAAAGTCAAGTCGTTGAACAGGTTCTTGAAGGTATAGCTGAAGTCATTGGCCGAGCCTTTAGTCATCAGTTGCTGTCCAAGCTCGCTCTTCACATAAAAAGCATCAGGGATGCGATCGCCCGTGACATGGATGTTAAACTTCACCTCCTTGCCCTGTGTGGTCTCAATGTTGTCCTGCTCGATTTCGACCTGATAGGGGAGAGGTTTCTCGAAATGCTGCTCGTAATTGACAATGCGCTGCGTGGGCTGCACGGCAAACGAGGGGAGAAACACCATCAGTGCTATTAATAATAGGAGTGAGCCGAAAAAGATGCCCAGATATTTCAGATTACCGCGTAAATCGACAGCATCCGAGAATCGGATAGGGGAGAGGCGAGCACTGCGTTGCTCAATAGTTGCCGCCAACAGGTCATTGTCAAAGGTCCCTGAGCCCTGAGGTCCCTGAGCTTGTCGAAGGGTCGAAGGGCCGACCTTAGAAGCCTCCATCTGGTTACTCAGCTGAATAGTGTTCAAAAGCTTGTCCTTAATTTCAGGAAAAAACTTGCCAATGAGCACTGAGGCCTGTTCCACCGACATCTTTTTTCGGAAGCGGATGAGATTAACAAGCGGGATAAGGAAATGGTACACCAAAACAAAGCCGCTGCCTGCAAGTAAGAACAAAAAAAGCACAAAGCGACCTTTAGACGGGAACCACGAGAAGTATTCCAACCCGTTGATGAGGAGATAGAAGCCCATCCACAGCACGGCACCTACCAACACACCTTGTATCAGGCGGTTGAGGTAGTACTTCCGCGTGAAGCCTTCGATTTTCTCTATCAATTTGTTAGGCGCAGACATATCCAATATAGAATAGCCTGCAAAAATAAAGAATTTCAGCGAAAAGAAGGTTATTTTTTCAGCGTATCGACGATTCTGCTGCACGCTAAGCCGTCGCCATAGGGATTCACAGCCTTACTCATCCGTTCATAATAAGCGGGGTCTTCAATCAGTCGACTGACTTCGCTGACGATGAGGTTATGGTTGGTGCCGACGAGTTTCACCGTGCCTGCCTCAAGGGCTTCGGGGCGTTCGGTGGTGTTGCGCATGACGAGCACAGGCTTGCCCAAACCGGGTGCCTCTTCCTGTATGCCGCCCGAATCGGTGAGCACCAGATAGCTCTTCTCCATGAGGTAGACAAATTCCAAATATTGAAGTGGCTCGATAAAGAAAAAGTTTTTGTAGACCGTTAAGTCTTCGCCAAACACCTCGTGAATGGGCTTCCGCACATTAGGGTTCAGGTGCATGGGGTACACGAAGTCGACCTCAGGATACTGCTCTGAGAGGTCTTTCATGGCTGTGACCATACTGATGAAGCCTTCACCGAAGTTTTCACGGCGGTGGCCTGTAATAAGCACAAGTTTCTTGCCGTTGTTGAGACGGGTTACATCATAACCAGCCGTGAGCAATACTTGTTCTTGTTCCTTAGCAAGAACAGCATCAGAGTGAAGCTTCTCCACTATCATGTGCAAGGCATCAATCACCGTGTTGCCCGTAACGAAAATCTGTCCTTGTGCCTTTTCTTCCAGGAGGTTCTTTTCAGATAGGGGAGTGGGGGAGAAGTTAAAAGTGGAAATACGTCCAGTGATTTGTCGGTTCATCTCCTCTGGCCATGGACTGTAAATGTTGCGCGTGCGTAGCCCTGCTTCCACATGACCCACAGGAATCTGTTGATAAAACGCTGCCATGGCCGCCGCCATGCTTGTAGTTGTGTCGCCGTGTACCAGCACCACATCGGGCTGCGCTTCTTTCAGCACGTCGCGCATACCGACTAACACCCTTGCTGTCACATCGTAAAGGTCTTGGCTTTGCTTCATGATGTTCAGGTCATAGTCGGGTGTCACCTCAAAAATCCTCAGCACTTGGTCAAGCATTTCGCGGTGTTGTCCAGTGACGCACACGATGGTCTTGAATTCCGTCGGATGTTTTTGGAACTCCTTCACCAATGGGCACATTTTGATGGCCTCAGGACGGGTGCCGAAGACGAGCATTACCTTTTTCATGGCGTTAGGGTTTAGATGTGATACACACCCTCCAACGGACAAACGTTATGGCAATCCAAAATCACCTTACCCTTGAGTTTGTCAAAATTCTGCTTAATATGATCATGCTTCACCATGATGACCACCATGTCGACCTCAGAGAGGAACTGGTCGAAGTCAAGGATTTGGTTTGGCAGGATTTCCTTGTTAGTAAAGAACGGGTCGAAACTCTTCAGCGGACGGGCAAGATGACATTCTTGGATAGCGATTAGCTGCAAGGTCGGACTTTCACGGATATCGTCGACATTCTCCTTGTAGGTGATGCCGTAAAGGCCAACACGGCGGTCGTCGGTGATATGGTTTTCCTTCATGATTTCATGAATGCGCTCCAGCACAAAGACGGGTTGATAATCGTTGGTCTTCATCGATTCGTCGATAACCTTAGCCAGCTGGGGATAGTCGCCTACGAGGAACCACGGGTCGACGGAAATACAATGTCCGCCCACACCAGGACCTGGTTGCAAGATGTTAACCCTCGGATGCATGTTGCAGATGCGGATGATTTCGTACACGTCCATATTGTCGTGGCGGCAGATGCGCGACAGTTCATTGGCGAAGGCAATGTTGACAGCACGGTAGGTGTTTTCCACTACCTTGGTCATCTCAGCCGTGCGGATGTCGGTCACTACAATCTCACCTTGACAGAACGAGGCGTAATATTGCTTCACCTTCTCGCCAATCTCTCTGCTGTCGGCACCGATAGTGCGGTTGTTGTGGAGCAGCTCGTAGACCATGTTGCCAGGGATGATACGCTCGGGGGCATGGACGAGATGGATGTCGGAGCCAATCTTGAAGCCATTGGCTTCCACCACGGGACGCACGAACTTGTCCATCGTTCCAGGACTCACCGTTGACTCTACAACCACGGTAGCACCTTTCGGGCATACCTTCATCACCTCTTTCACTGCGGCAACCACATAACAGGCGTCCACCTTCTTGCTGAACTTGTCGTAAGGAGTGGGCACGCTTACGATATACATGTCAGTCTTCTGATACTCTGTGGTGAATTTGAT
>DAIOUZ010000020.1:0-23696 GCA_036759285.1 Candidatus Limiplasma sp.
CCTTCAGCACCGACCTCCACTCGATGGGACAGTACATCCAGGACGGCTTGCGCAACCTCTTTGAGACGGTGATTTCGGTCGAGAATTCCAACCACGAACTCCGCATCCCGATGGAAAGCGACGACCTTGACCAGCTGAACTACATCGCTGGCAAGCGCATCAGCGAGGTGAACCACAAGGCTGAGTTGGGCACCGTGTTGGCTCACGAGGATGGTGGCGTGCCGAACCTGCGCATCGTCATCCCCGAGGTCTCCGAGAAGGTACTCGGCGAGCTGATATATTTCTTTGAGATGGCTTGCGCTGTGAGTGGTTACATGCTTGATGTCAACCCGTTTGACCAACCTGGTGTGGAAGCCTACAAGAAGAACATGTTTGCGCTGTTGGGCAAGAAAGGCTTTGAGGAACAGACGAAGAAGCTGAACGAAAGGTTGGGACTCTAATCAACCAAGTACACAAATAAACAGAGACCGACTCCCTAAAAAGGGGTCGGTCTCCTTGTAGGTACCGGCTCGCGGTTTTCAGTTCCGTTCCCTGATGCCAAAGAACGGAACCCCAGAGCAGTCGAAACGGAGTTATTTTTCATGGACTTGATGTGGTGACATCTTTTGCACTTTTCGTTTAGAGGAACCTTTCGTCGTCTTGCCTTACTCTCTTACAGATTTCTGTCAATGTTTCAATAACCCTCAAATTTCAAACCATTCCTTTGGGTTGCCTCAAGGTGCGCGAAGATTTCTCAACCTTCTTTGACAATGTTACTCGACGCACCTTACTGGGTGTTGCGGTGATGTTGCCATAGGGACTCTCCCCTTGGGGACAGACCGGGTGTCACACGAAACCTCCTTGGGATGTCGGAGTCGAACCGACCGACCAGCTGTCTTCCTTAGGTTTCCACTCCTTACCAATCTTTGCGGGATCGAACCGCAGACGCTTGCTTGGAAGGCAAGGCCACTACCATTGTAAGACGGCCGCCATTACGCGAGGAGCTGATCGCCGCCGTGGATTCCCTTCATCTAATTATCTACTCCTTCGACGAATGCGGTAATCCCAACACCGATTCCAACATCCTAAGTTGGAGTTCTTCATGCTCTTTAAGCAGGTTGTAGTAACCGCCAATCTCAGTGATGTTGAGGGGTGCCGGGATGCGAGCCGGTTTTATGTCTGTTTCTGTTGCAATGCGCTCCAAGATGCGCATCTTCAGTTTCTTCATGTCTTCTGAAGTCTCTTGCTCTAAAAGCTTTGCTGCTATTTCTTGAATGTCTGCCATGTATTTTGAGTTTTTATGTTTATTTAACTATTTTTATCGTTATAAATCTTAATTTTTTCGTACACAATTTTGCCGTTGGCATCTTTTAAATCATAATTATAGAATAATTCTAGAGCATGAGGTCGTACAATAACAAAATTCTCATCTACCATTTTAAGTATACCACTACGCCAAATACCTATATAGTTTTCAAAGTCTCTGTATACTTTTTTTTCTTTACTAGTAGATTCCGCGGTTTGATATGATACTACTTTCTTCTCTTCATTTCTTTTTACATCGATAACAATCCTTATGTGATAATCCTCATCATTACTATTATAAGAACAAATCACATCTCCTACCCTCAAGTATTGCATACCAATTATTGCAAAATTATTACCGCTTTTCAAACATTTCTTTTTTTGGTTCTCCGTAAACTTATTCCTATTCTTAAAAAGCGGATCTTCATATGCTAAAGTAGTGGCATTAGTTTTACACAATTTGAATTTTTCATTGTTTATTTCTCTTGTTTTTTCAATATCTCCCAACGTATCAATCTGAACCCTGTTCTCTATCATTAGCTTTTCAAAAACCGTGGCTAATGCACGAGAAACAAATCCAGAACAATCAATACCAATAGCAAACGCTTTCATAAGATTGCTTATGCTATTAACATCATCTGAAATTCCTTTTAAATCCTTTTCGTTTTTATGTTTTTTATAGCACTCTATAAACGTGTTTTTGAAAGTTTCTTCTCCTATTTTTTTTAATAGTTCCTTATTTGAAAAAACACCTTTATACATTTGTGGAGCACCTTTCGCTTCTGTGATATTACCTAACCCATTAGATGATGAATAATATTGATAATCGTAATCCGAAATAGGCTTAATATAATCTTTCGAATAGTTATCAATGTCATCCTCTATCATTTTCCAAGCATCATAAAACGCGGTTCTTCGATTTTTATATTTCTTTTTAGACTGTCCCATTGCATAAGGAATATAAGCATTTGTATATCCTTGAGGAATACTAGTTTTATCCCAATCCCAACTATCTACATATTCATTCAACAATTTTTTCACATACTCTTCTTTCGCTCGAAAAATAGCATATTTTGTTTCCTCGATAGAAGGTTTAGTGATTTGATTAAGTGATTTCCCAGCATCCTTATATATGTCTATGTACTTTTCAACTTCATCTTTGGCTTTTTCAACTTCTTCTCTAGTAAATTTTTTGCCCTTTTTATTATTTATTGCAAGAATTGTTTTTATATAATCACTGTTATCAATACATATACCAGGATTATTTGGGTTTTTATCAAGGCATGAGAAGAATGCTTCTAGTAGCGTTTTAAGTTCATTTTCGTCCATGGCAAAAGCTATTTTATTATTTGTTTATTACTATAAAAAGGATATCATTCAAGAGAAAATCAATTTAGTTTAGTTCATCAATACTTGTCACTTCATCGTCACCTGTTTCATCACGATAAAAGTCCAAAGCCGATTTGTTCGAAATCAAAGAAACAAGAGCTCGTTCTAAAAGTCCTTTCAAATCATTTGAAAGACTGTTTTCTTCTTCCACACCATCACCATCACCGTCGCCATCACCGTCGCCATCACCATCACCATCGCCATTACCATCGCCGTCACCATCGCCATCACCATCGCCGTTGCCGTTGCCGTTGCCACTTCCTTTCTGTCCACTGGCATATTCCAAAGCTTTGGTGGCTAAATTAGCACTATTATCGAGCACCTTGAGCTGCGCTTGGCTGTTGCTGTTGGTTGCATTGGTGAGCAATGACGCAACCTGCTCAAGGCCCGTGAGATCATTAAACTGCGGTGTCTGCTTGTTGACCAAGGCCGAAATCAGGTCGGGTACGGTCACAGGCGCGGTGGGAGTGACGCCTTGCAGGTTGAGTGCGCTGATGTCCTTGGTGGTCTTTCCCTCTAAATAATCCTTGTTATTGAGGTAGTTACTGTCGATTTCCATCTTGTCGATGGGCGAATCCTGCCAGTTCCAGAAGCGCGTGAGGTCGATTTCTTCGCTCACGTTGGTCTCGCTTAAGACGGCCTCGCCAATCATACCCTTGGTGGGCAGCGAGATGATGGTGGAAGGCACACGGAAGCTGGAAGTATGATAACGGTAGAGTGCATCTTGTAGTTCGGCAGCCGTCTTTCCCAATTTATCGGCTAACGATTGCGGATAAGTGAAGGGGAACAACATGCAGTTGCCATAGAACCCCAAAGGTTTCTTCACGTTGATGCAGTTTAGTAACGGTATGTTGATGGGGCCGTTCTTCAACTTATTGTACAACTCATTGTCTTCGCCAAAGAAGCTCGTGAAATTCATATCCACCGTATAACGTTCCAGCATCATGGCACGCTCGTTATCCGACAGCGACGACCAAATCATTTGTGAATAACGCAACGTTTCGTTTGCGATGTGTTGCAGTGTGGCTTCCATCTTCTGGAGTTCGTTGTAGCGCATCACAGGTGTATGCATGGAGATGTCGATGGTAACGCTGTTGTATTGCAAATTATAGGAAGAAATGGTAGCACCCTCTTTTGTTTTACCATCTTCCTTCAACGTAAACTCGTCCAACATCAACCCTCCTAACCTGCGTAAAACACTATCCGCCAATGTGTAGCCTTTATTAATCTCATTCACTACATAATTCTCGGGCAAACCTTCCGAATAATGTGCAATCCTTTCTTTGTCACGCCCGCTCCAGCTATCATCTTTAAAAAGGTCATCTAATATATGGGTATAGTTGGCTACAGCTTTTCTTTCCCAAACAGTCCATTTATCATCATAGGGATCAGTACCTTCATGTTCAGGGTAAAAAAGTGTGCATTTGGTCGATTTACAGGAATACTCTAACTTGATGTAAGCAATGTCTTGTTTATCGACATTTTGCGGGAGTTGGAAAGAGAACTCCATATTTGTTTTGTCTGCTGAGTTCCTTTCGAGAACAATGGCTTCTTCAACCGCTTTTTTTGTTCGAGCTTCTTGGAGTTTGATAATGTCTTTCAAAGTTTTTGCTCCTTGATGATTATTCATCAGTTTACCTGCCACAACGCCCTTGCCGTTGGAAAGGTAAAGGGTCGCCTTGACGACATCGAACTCTAAGAAATTGCCTTTCAGGTTTAATGTGTAAGTACTTGTATTGATGTTGTCGCCTCGGTGTTCAAACTCCCATTTGGGATAAGAGGCATATTTTTGAACGAGATTGAGACCCGATCGGTACTTATAGGGGATGCGGGTTAAAAGTGTATCGTAGAAGCGGAGCAGGTTGGTATAGCGTTTATTGAACTTCTGCTGGTTGAACGTGTCGGGATCGCTCAAAAAGAGAGACTCGCCTAAAGGCAGGAATTGAATTGGCTTCAACGGGACGAACAGCATCAAGTCAATGCCATCGATGCAAGTCTCCAACTTGTAGCGCCGTACCACTTCCCAATATTGGATGGTCATGGCGTGGGAGTGGTTGTGGTTGGCGATGATGCGGGTGGCCACTGAATCTGTTTCGTTGCTGGTGGCTACACGCATGCTGATACGTCTGGCTTGCGAAATGCGTTCTGATGCGGTCTTGATGCTGTGTTGGAAGCCTTGGGCTGCCGCAGAGGCTTCATCGTGTGAATTGCTCTGTCGGGCCGATGCATTGGCATTTCCCGATGTTTTGGAATGGCCTACACTCAAGCCTAACGAGCATCCTGCATAACTACCGGCGGCGCTAAAGCCTACACTGGTCGACTTGGTGGAAAAGTCAGAGTGACTTTCTCCTGTCATCAGTTGGTTGGCAGCGTAATTGAAGGTTGCGGTGGTGTCGTCATCCTGTGTGGTGGCGTAGTCTTCCGAAACTGCATCGGTGCCTTCTGCGTTATCCGTCACTTCGTACGATTGAGTGCTTTCGCGAACCACGAGGCGTTGCTCTTCACCGGGAGCAAGGATGGTGGAATAGAGCAAGGTACCAAGGGCGAAACCGTCAGGCACCCAGGCTTGGTGCATGTTTAGCACATAGCCGATGCCTAACGAAGCCATTTGTGGGATACTGCCGGGATTCTCTGCCATTTTTTTCTTGAAATCGACAACATCGATGGGCCTATTCAATTTTCCTCGTTCCTCGTTCCCTGCTGCCAGTGGATAGACCGAAGGTTCCACCAAGCGTTGAATCATATTGTAGTTGAACACGCGCGATGGAGCAGTGTCGGTGGGTAGCTTTACCGCCGTTTTACCCTCGCCCATCAGCTTGACACTAGGCAAGACCTTGGGTTTGTCGTTGAAGTTACCAATAAAGACGTTATAATTGAGCACAAGATCACCTACGTCGGAGTCGAGATCAGTACGAGCCAACAGATTGGTCAACGTTTTTTCTATGTCGTTAGTGGTAAAATCGGAATCATAGATTTCTTGCAATAAACCATCTCTTTCGGCCGTCTTTGCTTCCCAGTCTTTCTGCAATGCTTCTATATCGATATTTAATTTTTCGAATTCTTTTTTGAATTCTTCTTTTTTCGATCTCGTATCCTCATCTAACTGTAAATCTGATTTAGAACTTCCAATCTGGGGCATGTCGTACAAAGCATAATATGTATTGAGTTTCTGTTCTAAACCTAAGATTTCTTTGTTGAGGGAGTCAATTTTATCGTACTTTGCTATCAACGTGTTGGCTTTCAACACCTCACCCTCGCTATTGAAGATATACACTTTGTCAAGAATCTCCGATGCATGTTTGACAAACTTTTGCTTGTAGCCGCCACTTGATACAGTGAAAGTGACAGAACTCTGCATGTTATATTTGTCGGGGAGCACTATAATGAATTTGCCATCCGCATCGGTGTAGGTGTACAGACTTGTCTCATCCTCCTTTTTCTCCTCTGTGGGACTGGCTATGCCATCAATTTCAACTTTGAGACCTGATACATCATAGAGATTGACTAAATCACCATCTTCGTCATACTCATCGATGTAATTACTCATTTTCACATGACCGCTAATAGTGTGTGGCAGAGGTAGTGCAATGCTAATGTCCTGTAGGAATTTCAGGCCTTTATAGATGACATCTGAATCATCAGTTTTCAGCATATTCTCGTCAACATCGTCAGCAAAGAGCCTGATAGGCACGTTCTCTTCATTGACCTCCAAACGGTAGGAATTGTCAGTCATGTTCTCGACGAACACTTTGGCATAGTCAATGCTTCCGCTTATCACGGTCTTTTCGGGAAGGTTCAAGTCGGGGTTGCAATTTACCAAAGTGTCGAATATGGTATACAGTTTCTCAGCGTCGGCTTTGGCATAGTCTTCCACATGGCGGATGCCGGCCAAGACCGCAAGGTAAGCAAGGTTGGGATCCATTGTGGGTATGCGCCACAAGTCGGCTTGCTTGAGCCAAAGCGTGACATAGTGGACATCGATGCCACCGAGCTTTCTGGAAATCTCGGATCTCATTTCCAATGTCCTTCCCATGCAGAGTAGGCCACCTACATCATAAATGTTACAGTTTTTGCCCAAGGCTTTCTTCATAGCAACGCTGATGCCTTTAATGGGGATAAGATCATTATAATTATACATATAGTTATAGTTTTTGTCTGAATATTTCATCCATTCTCCATCCCAAACCAACATCTCATATTTGCCTTTGGTTTTCGTGAGCAAACCTATCAATTCTTCAGCCTCAGCCTTTGTAATGCCTTGTATGCGTGGGGCATCTTGACTGCAAAATGCATTGGGATGTGTGTTTTGGAAATCGGATATTTTATCAATCTGGGATTGTGTCCAACTTTCTTTTTTTGTACGAACACCCCAAATATGAATGTTCGGATCTGGAGGTGTAGTGCGTCTGTATTCTCCCTTTTCATTTTTCCATAGAAGTTCAATTTCTAACTTTTCTTCTTCAGAGGAGGGTTTGAGTGAAAGGAAAATGTTAGGATCATGGTCTGTAGTCTTAATGTCTTTAACGAATATGGTCGGATGCTCTAGTGACATCCACATAACCGGTGCATCGGCATACATATCCGTAATGTCAGGTACGAATGTGACATCATCCCAAGTAATCAGATCCTCAATAATTTGGTCTGACCACCATCCTCCTTCACAATAAATTAAGGCAACGGCATATTCTTCTCCGTTGTAAGGTTCATTGGGTATGTTTCCAGGATCGTTGGGTACGTCTCCGGGTTCAAAGGGTTCGAGTTCGTTCATTTTGGTAATAGCAAATTTGATATCAGAAGTAAATGTAATAGCATAGTTGTCTCCTGCACCGAGCGTTCCGAGCAGGATGTCGTACTCACCAACGTCTTCGCCCTCTTTGCGGGTCAACGCACCACTCGGCTTATCGTTGGCATACAAGGCGGGTTCGAGCTTATAGGTCAACTCAGGGTCGGCCTCGCCGGAACTCTTGGACTGATTGGCATCGGGGGTGATGGTAAGCGGTGCCTTTTCGATAGTGACGACGATGTCCTCGCCGTCAAAATCGCTGTGGTTGCCGTCTCCTTCGTAAAGGACTTTCACAGTATAGGTACCAGCATCCTTGCGAGCCGGGAGTACAGCGTCAAAATTGGTTGCATCTTTGAGTTTGTACTTGATGGCATAGCCTTCGGGCAGCGGTCCGGAGGGAGCTTTAACAAGCGTTTGTTTTGAGCCGTTGTACACCAAGTTTTGGTTCGCAGTCGGCTTTTGTTTGTCGGTCAAGTTAGGGGCGCTTGCCTTTTTGATGGCAAATTTGCCGCCCGAGGTAAATGATATTGCATAGTTGTTCCCTACTTCGAGCGTTCCGAGCAGGATGTCATACTCGCCGATGTCTTCACCCTCTTTTCGGGTCAATGCACCACTCGGCTTATCGTTGGCATACAAAGCGGGTTCGAGTTTATAGGTCAACTCGGGGTCGGCCTCGCCAGAGTTCTTGGACTGGTTGGCATCAGGGGTAATGGTTAGCGGTGCCTTTTCGATGGTGACCACAATGTCCTCGCCGTCAAAATCGCTGTGGTTGCCGCCACCTATGTAACAAACATTCACGGTATAAGTACCGGCATCCTTGGCGGTGGGGATTTTGGTGTCAAAATGAAATTTGTCGGCAAGTTTGTATTTAATGGTATAGTTGGGCAACCGTTCAGCAGGTTTTATCACAAGTTTTTGATCCGAGCCATTGTAAACCAGGTTTTGGTTTGCAGTCGGCTTTTGCTTGTCGGTCAAGATGGGAGGGTCGGCCTTGGTGATTTCAAATTTAACGTCACGATTAAGCTTAATATCATAATTGAGGTTATAATCGTTAACTTTGAGTGTGTCTAGGTAAATGTCGTATGTGCCAGCGTTTTCGCCCGTTTGGCGGCCCAATTTACCAGTCAGTTTATCAGCGGCGTACAGCGTTTCGGGAACTTGTGAATATCTCAGTTCTGGATCGTCCTCGCCGAATTTCTTGGATTGGCCTGCAACGGGAGTGATGGTCAGTAGTGCCCGTTTGATGGTGACTTTGATATCTTCACCGTCAAAAGTTTTGTGGCTGCTGTCACCTTCGTATCTGACTTGTACGGTATAGGTATTGGCATTCTTGGCGGTTGGGAGTGCGGTGCTAAAATTGGCTGTGCCATTATACGGTTTTATTGCGTATTTGACGGTATAGCCGGGCAGCGATTCGGCAGGTTTTATTACAAGTTCTTGATCCGATCCGTTGTAAACCAAGTTTGGGTTTGCGGTCGGCTTTTGTGAGGCGGTCAAGGTTTCGGGATGGCTGGGGGCGGCTTCGGTGATTTCGAATTTAATGCCAGGAATAAGCTTAATTTCATAGTTGTCCCCTGCGGAGAGATTACCTACCAGAATGTCATATTCGCCGGCATCTTCGCCCTCGGCGCGGCTTAAAGCACCACCTAGTTTGTCCTCCTTGGCATACAACGTGGCGGGAATTTGTGTATATGTCAAATCTGGGTCGTCCTTGCCAAATTTCTTTGACTGACCTGCATCAGGGGTAATGGTCAATGGTGCCTTTTCGATGGTGACTTTGATGTCCTCGCCGTTGAAATCTGTATGGTTGCTGTCGCCTTTGTAAAGGACTTTTATGGTATAGGTGCCAGCATCCTTGTAAGTCGGGATGACAGGGTGAAATATGTCTCCATAGCGATGTAGTTTGTACATGATGGCATAGCCGTCGGGTAGCGGTCCAGAGGGAGCTTTGACAAGTGTTTGTTCCGATCCGTTGTAGACCAAGTTTGGATTCGCGGTCGGCTTTTGATCGGAGGTCAAGTCAGGGGTGCTTGCCTTAATGATTTCAAACTTGACGCCAGAAGTAAACGAAATTGCATAGTTGTTTCCCACTGAAAGCGAACCTATCCGTATCTCATATATGCCGGCATCAGTGCCAGGATCGCGGCTCAATGCACCGCTAAATTCGTCTGTATCGGCGTACAACATAGCGGGAACTTGTGTGTATTTCAGTTCTGGGTCGTCCTCGCCATATTTCTTGGACTGTCCCGCATCAGGGGTAATGGTCAACGGTGCCTTTTCGATGGTGACTTTGATGTCCTCGCCTTCGAAATCTGTATGGTTGCTGTCACCTTTGTATCTGACTTTTATAGTATAGTCGCCTGCATCCTTGTAAGTCGGGATGTCGTTTCTATAAATGTCACCATAGCGATGTAGTTTGTACATGATGGTATAACCAGGCAACAATTCCAAGGGAGCGGCTACGAGTTCTTGTTCCGAGCCGTTGTAAACAAGTTTTTTTGCGGTCGGCTTTTGTTCATCGGTCAAATCTTCGGGGTAGTGGGGTTCTTGATACACCATCCATTCTCCATCCCAAACCAATAAAGTAGCTTTGCCCTCGTTTTTCACGAGCAAATCAAGCAGTTCTTCGGCTTCAGCTTTCGTAATGCCCTGTATGCGTTTGTTTTCATAACTGAAGATGACATTCGAGTGGTTTTGACAAAACTCAATTATATAAAAAGGAGTATCATAATATAAAGGATCAGGTTGTTCTGGCTGATGAACGCCCCAAATATGCATGTTCGGATCGGGAGGAACAATGCGTCTGTATTTCCCTTCGGTGTTTTTCCAAAGTATCTCGGTCTCAACCTTCTCTTTATCGAAATAGCTCCCGAATAGTTCGGTATTATATACAGAAGGCTTAATATGCTTTGCGAATATTGCGGGGAAAGAATCTTCAGAAAAAGCAGTATACCAAGTATCACAATTCCACTCAGAAGCATCTGGTATGAAAGTGATATCGGGCAAGCTCACCATGTCCATGACAGTAGCTTCATAATTCGTTCTTTCCCCGGGTCCTCCAAAACTAATCAAGGCAAAAGCATATTCTTTTTCCTCGCTGGATGGTCCGGGAGTAGGAGGTCCGGGAGTAGGCACGGGAGGATTAGGTGGAGTAACGATTTGTTGTTCCAGATATATTTTGGCACCGATATTAACATTTTCAAACTCGATTTTTATAGCCAATGCTTCTTCTTCACTTACGTTATCCTTCAGAAAGCTTGGAGCAAACTCAACGAGTTCTTCGGCTTCCTTTGTGTTGAAGCCAAAACGTTTTTTCAATAGCTCAATGACAGCCGGTTTTCGGTTGCCACCAGATTCCAGACAGACTGAATAAACGAGCATATCCTAATTTCTTTTGTTTTTGTTTGCTGTTTTTACAGCTGGCAAAATTATAAATACATTTTAAAAAATCAAAGAAAATCACAATATTTTTATAATTGAAAGTTAAAAGAAATACTATTTAAACAAAAAAAGCTGTATCTTTGCAGCCGCAAAACAATAGCAACATCTAAAATGGACGTACCTAAAGACGACGACGTAAACTCACAGTTTACCTTCACCTACGACGACATCAAAGGCACCGTGCATGTGGTTGACCACCTCACGGGCGAAGAATACGACCTCTTGAAGGAAGATACGGGCTGGTTTGATGCCGAATTCAAATTTGACGTATAAAATTGTTGGGACGCGTGCGTCCCAACAATTTTATTTCTTGCGTTTCCAGGTCTGCGAGCGACCCAACAACCCCGCCTTATCCAACGATCCACGTAGGATGAGTTCATCGGTCTTGGCTTTGTAGCTCACCTTACCGTAATACGTCTTTTGACTCTCAGGGTCATAGACCTCACCTTTAAGGATGTCATCATGTTGCTTCATGTTGATGAAGAGTTGTGTGCCCACCACGCCTTCGTAATCTTTTGCGTAAGGAGGTTGCATCACCTTGTATTTTCCGTTGGCATCTTTTTCATAAAGCATGATGACTTCACAATAATATGTGCCGTTTTTTTCCGTGATGTTGACGCACGAGCGCATATCACCGGTCTTGTCGTCGAAGGTGTTCCATTGGCCGAGCATCTTGCTCACTTGGGCCTGTCCGAGCACGGCCGTGGCCATGAAAAGGACCAAGAAAAGGAGTTTTTTCGTCATAGTGTGTTGTGTTTTGCGGGGGCAAAGGTACAAAAACCATGCTAGACAAGAAAAGCATCCCGAAATATCATCCATCATGTTTCGGCATTTCACTTTTCATCAGAACACAGCAATGCCCAAATTGGCACGGTGTTCTCCGCCAAATACCCTACATCCCATACTCCATTTCCCTCATAAACTCATCAGCCACATACAAATCTCCATAAAGGTAAAGGCCCGTAGACTTGTCATGCAGGTCGGCGCAAGTCTGGCTTTCGTAAAATAGTTGCAGGGCTTTCACTGGTTCAATATTCAATCGTTTAGCCAGCTCCATCGAGATGGCGCCAATGCGGTTGCTCATGATAATCTCCTGTATGACAGGCGACTTGACGGGGTCTTCAAATTGCTTCTGTTCCATCGAAAATCAGTATTTCTTGTTCTCCCAATTGTTCAGACATTCTACCAAAACTCCCGCGAGATTATCTCTGCTTTCAGTACACAGTGTTTCGTAATGTGGAAGTATAAACCGCTCTATCAACCCCACGCGCTTCATCCGTTGGTACACTTCTTTGTATGAAATGTTTAGCAGCCGGGCTGTGGTCTCAACACAAGTAGCCAAAAAAGTCATGATTACCTGAGTCCTTGATATTTCAACAACATTCTTCATAATGCAGCAATCAAGAAAAACATTTCTCACGGCAAAAATACAAATCTTTCCGCATTTAGCAAATTACCCTCTGTAACAATTTGATTTATTTCACTTCAGCATCATCAGCAGGGAGAAAATAAGCCGAGGTTTTTCAGATATAATAGCCGAAAAATTACCTATTTAGCAAAACAACTATTCTTTCACCAACGACTTATACCTCACCAAATTAATCCGATATTCCACACGGCTGTCGGTGAGTTCGTCGCGGCTTTGCTTGAGCAGGGTCTGGGCTTCCAAAACATCCGATAAAGCAACCAATCCAGCATCGTAATAGTCTTCTGTAATCTTCAGGTTGGCTTCGGCATCGCGCAAGGCGGTTTGCGCCATGCTGATGCGCAGCCAGCTCTGTTCAAGGTTGAACCACGCCTGATTGGTTTGCAGTTGCATCTTTTCGGTAAGGTCGCGGCGCGTGTTTTCAGCCATCTCGGTGTCGAGGTCGTGTTTCTTCAGCTTGATGGAGGTCTTGTGCCAGTCGGTGATGGGCACTTGCAGCACGGCGAAGACCATCGCGTTGGGCTTGGAGTTCTCAAAAATGGTGTGGTAACTCGCGCTGCCGCCCACCATCAGTGAAGGCAAAGCCTCGCCGAGGGTCATTTTCTTTTTCAGGTCCTCAGCTTTCAGGGAGAGGTCGAGCAGGTGGCTTTCGTTGCGTTGCGCCACGGCTTCTTCAGCCACTTGGAAGTAGGCCGAAGGTTCTGTTTCAAGGCCAAGTGTGTCGGTAAGGGCCAACGTCTGCCAGTCGGTGCCGATGTATTGCGCCATGGCCATCTTTAACAAGGTGATGCCATCGTTCAGCTTCTTGCGGTTGAGGCGACTTTCGTTTTGCTTCACCGTGAGTTTGTAACGGTCGGTGGGCATGGCCAAACCCGCCTCGATGGCACCGCTGAGGTCTTTGTCCAAGGTGTCCAACAGACGGTCGAGTTGATCCAAGGTGGTCAGTTTTTCTTGTAAGGCTACAATCTGCCAATAGAGGGTTTCCGTTTTCAGACACACCTCGTCTTCCTTCACTTTTGACTGGTATTCAGCGGCTTCGATGCCCAATTTGGCGAGTTTGTTGCCGTTACGGATACGGCCTCCGGCATAAATCGGCTCGGTGACCATCGCATTGAGCATCACACCGTCTTGCACAAAAGAATACTCCTTGTCCAAGCCCATATTGACGCCATATTCTGCATAAAGGGTATAGAGGATTTGTCGTAATTGGGCGTTGTCAATGTCGTCAATGCCAAAGGTAATCATCGGATTAAGGGCATCGAAGGCTACGGCTTGGGCCGACACAGTGGGAAAATATTCGGCTCGGGCTTCATTCTTGGTTGCCTTTGCCTTGTCAATTTCCAATTGGTTATTTTTCAGTTCGATATTGTTCTCCAAGGCCATATCAATGCAGTCTTGCACGGAGAGGCGATGTGAGTCGGTGGTTTGGGCGGATAGCGGTAATGTAAACAATAGAACAATCCATAAAATGACTTTAAGTTCGGACGGATTTATAATTCGGCCGATTTGAAAAGGGGATTTCAAATCCCCAATTCTTGTCCGACGGATTGCAAATCCGTCGGAACAAAGGGAAAGCAGGCCAGTTGGCTGCTTTCCCACTTCTCTCTTGAAGTTTTGATAGTTTTGTAGGTTTTGTGACATCTTACTTCTTGCTAGTTCTAAAGATTTGCCAATACATCACAGGCATCACGGCCAAGATAATCACCATAGAAAGCACCACACCGAAGCAGATGACCACGCCCATGGGCATCCAAAGCGGGTTGCGGGAGATGATCATCGGAAGTACACCCAAAGCGGTGGTGGCCGAGGTGAGGAAGATAGGCCTCATGCGGCGGCTACCGGCTTTCATGGCGGCTTCCTTGGTGGGCAGACCCTCGTCGATGCGGAGCGTCTCGGCATATTCGTACATGACGATGCCGTTGCGCATCACGATACCAATGAGGCTGACGATGCCCAACAGGGAGGTCATGCCGAAGTCGAGGCCGAAGAGCCACTCACCGAAGAAAGCGCCGAACATACACAAGGCACTGGAACCCAAAGTGAGGATGGCCAAATTGACTTTCTTGAAATAGGCCACAAGGAAGACCAACAGCACCAGAATGGCAGCGATCAAGCTCTTCACAAGTTGCGGGATGACGCTGGTGTTGAGCGACGACAGACCACCGTATTCGATGCTCACGCCTTCGGGAAGGTTGGGGTTGATTTCCGTATTGATGTACTGTTGTATCTTCTTCATGCTCACCGTCTGCGGCTTCCAAAACTTCATGTCGGCAGCTACGGTGATGGCATTCTTGCCATTGCGACGCACCAACTTGGCGGGATGCCATTCTGGATTGATGTCGGCCACTTGACGGAGCGGCACATTAGTGCCCGGTACCATCGTGGGAATCAGTTGGTTTTGAACGGATTCATAATCGTTGGGGTCGTAGTTCTGCTTGGAATAGAGCCTGACTGGGATGCCTCTGTCGCCTTCCCAAATGGTGGTTAGCGGTTGCCCGTTGAGGCTACTGGCCAGGTCCAAAGAAAGCACTCCTTTGGTAAGACCCAGTCGAGCACATTCCTCAGGTTTCATGGTCACTTTCACAGAGGGCAGAAACTCATCGTAATCGGTATGTACCCAGCGCAGTTCATTATCCAAAGTGAGCATGTAATCTTTAATTTGCTGTGCCACGGGGGCGGTTTTCGTATAGTCGTCGCCATAAACAAACACCTCTACAGGCGTGGAAACGGCTTGATAGTCCATCTGGCGGAAGCGCACGTGTGCCTCGGGGAAGTAATAGGCGTATTTTGCATCCCATTCTTTCAGCAGGGCTTCGGTGGTCTGTTTCGAGGTTGTGTTGACAATAAGTTGGGAGAGGTTCTTGGCGGGGATGCTGGGCGAATAAGTTGTATGGAAACGTGGCGCGCTCTCGCCGATGAAAGCCGTCACGGAGGTGACGCGGCTGTCGGCCAGCATCATCGTTTGCAACGAGTCGCTGATGCGCGAGGTGGCTTCGAGGCTGCTACCTTCGGGTAGGCGAATCTCGACGGCGAAACAATCGCGCTCAGCCATGGGCATCATCTGGACATTGAGGGCCAGAAACATCAGCACACCGAGGGTGATGGAACCCAAACCCATCACGATGGTGAAAAGCGGGTGCTTGAAGCAATGGCTCTGCATCTTGTCGTAAAGGCCCTGCAGGAAACCGAAAAACCGCATTTGCGCTCTCACAAAACCATTGTGCCGCGGCTTGTCCGTCTCCGGCTTGATAAACATGATTTCCAACGAAGGGATAACTAGCATAGCATAAGCCAACGAAGCCATCAGCGAGAAGGCGACAGTCCAAGGGAAGAGTTGCACAAACTCGCCCAAAGGTCCCGTGATGATGCGCGTCATGGGGAAAAACATGCAGGCGATGGCTGCCGTGGCGATGAACATGGGCATGAACAATTCGCGTGCGCTGCTTGTAGCGGCTTCGAAAGGTTTATAGCCTTGGCTCAACTTGTCGATATAGCCGTCGATGTTGATAATGGAGTCGTCTACAATCATGCCGAGCACCACAATAAGGGCGGCCAAGGTGACGGTATTCAATTCAATGCCAAACAGATACATCATCCCGATGCTGAAAGCGGTGCAGATGGGCAAACCTGAACTGGCGATGAGGGCCGTGCGGAAAGGAAACAGCAACAGCATGACCACAATAACGACGATCATGGAAATCAGCAGGTCGCGGAGGAAGGAATTGACCGACTTTTGCACCACCTTGGGTTGGTCGGTGATACGATAGAGTTGCACGCTGTCGGGCAGGGTTTGGCGGAAGGCTGCAAGCACTTTTTCCACTTCCCTGCCAAAGGCCACGATGTTGTAGCCTTTACGCATCTCTACACTGATAATCAAAGCGTTGTCACCGTTGAAATTGACTACTTTGGAGGGCTCGGCCATACGGCGTTCGACGGTGGCCACATCGCGCAAGCGCACGGTGTTGCCTGCCGCATCGGAGTAGATGATTTGCTCTTCGAGTTCTTGCTCCGAAACCACAGGATTCTCGATATGCAACGGTAGGTCGAAGGCCTCAGTTTCCATAGTGCCGCTCGTGGTCAGCAACCCTTGCGAGGCATATTGCAGCATCAAGGTGTTGGGGCTGATGCCATAGAACGACAGTTTCTCTTTGTCAATGGTAATGGCGATTTCCTCGTTTTGCTCGCCCATCACGCGGACATTGCCCATCTCGGGGATTTCGCGTAGGCGGCGGGTGAGGTCATCGGTGTATTCGTGCATCTCGCGGTAGGTCTTGTCGGCCGACTCCATCGCGATAAGCAATGAAGAGGTGTTGCCGAAGTCGTCGATGACCGCGATGGCTAACACACCAGCTGGAAAACTCAAGGTCTTGGATTCGTTGATTTTATGTCGAATTTTCGTCCAAGCCTTGTCTTTATCCTTCACCGACAAGTCGAGACCGACATAAATGTAGCACATGCCTTCCTTGGTGACGGAGTAGGTGCCTTTTCTGTCCACTTCGGGCATGGCGAACAACATGGCTTCCAACGGTTTGGTGAGTTGGACTTCCACCTCTTCGGAGTTGGCACCAGGATACACACCCGCCACGATGCCCTGACGGATGGTAAAGGCCGGAAACTCGTCCTTCTTCATGTCGACGAGCGCATAGATGCCAAAGCCCACAATGACCGCCACAATTACCCAAACGATCTTTTGGTGATAGATGCTTCCACTGATGATGCCTTTATCCTTAATTCTACTCATAACTCACTTCTATGTTCGGCGTTTCGACAGGCTCAACGACCTTCGCTTTTTGCAGGTCCCTGAGCCTGTCGAAGGGCCGTCTCGTATCAATACCTCACTTTCATTCCTTCACTCACTTTCTGATAGCCTTCCACGATGACGAGATCGCCGCCATGCAGGCCTTCGCTGACCACGACACCCGTGCCCGAATAGCCCGAGATGGTGATAGTTTGCCTTGTCGCGCGACCGTCTTTCGCCACCCATACGAACTTTCCTTCATTGTTGATTAAGACCGCATTAGCCGGCACGATGATGCCCGAGCTGACATCGGCCTTGAGCACCACCTTGCTGATCATCCCAGGGACAAGTTCTTTGTCGGGTTGTTCGACAAGCACCTTGACGGGATAGCTATGCGTGAGCAGCGAAGCGGTCAAGCTTTTCTCTGTCACTTTACCCATATAACGGCGGTCACCCAAGGCGGGGATGACGACCTCAGCGGTATCACCCACTTGCACCTTGGCGATTTCGTTTTCTGGGACAGAGATCTTCACCGTCAGGCCGTTGGTGTTGATGATACGCATGATGGGTTTCAGTGGGGTGATGTTCTCGCCCAATTCGGCATTGAGCGCAGTCACCGTGCCGCTGAAAGGTGCCTTGATGGTGTTGTCGGCCAGCATAGCATTGGCGAGGTCGAGGGCGGATTGGGCTTTCTCCAGGTTGGCGACCATCTCGCGCCATTTGATTTCGGGGAGACTGCCGTTGTCGTGCACCTTTTTCAAGCGGTCGTAGGCATCTTGGGCTTGTTCGAGGGTGGCCTGTGCCGAGCGTTGTGTGCTCTCCATTTGCGGTGAGACCACACGCGCCAAAACCTGACCTTTTCGTACCACACTGCCTTCTTTCACGTTGAGTTGCTGCAAGGTGCCGCCGTATTTGAAAGCCATTTCCACCGACTGGCCTTCCTCCAAATAGCCTGGATAAGTGTTGGTGACAATGCCGCTCACCGAGTCGATGGGTAAGACACCCACGGGGATGACCCGCTCTTCAGCAGGGTCGCCCAGGAGTTTCTCCTTCAGTTGCTGCGGGTCGGTATTGTGGCAGGCAGTCAGCAGCAAGGGCAAGAGCCATAAGATATGTTTGGCTTTCATGTCTTTTAAAAGTTTTAGTTGCGTGTAGCCGCCATGCGGATGTCGTCACCGTATACCTTGAAGCTGCGTTCGTTGGTCTCGGCTTCGCCTTCGTAGGTCATGTTGAGAATGAGCGTGTTGTTCTCGTACATCTGTCCCGAAGCCTTGACGCGAAGGTCGTTCTTCAAGGTGAGCGAGTCACCGGTGAAGAGCAGCGTGTTTTTCTTGAAGTCGCGGAGGAAAATCTCGTTGTCCTTGCAGAAGGCATGGGTGACCACAACCTCGCCGCCCATGGTGTTCATCACGACGAGAACACTGTCCTTGCCATTGTCCAAATCTTTGATTTCCAGTTGCCCGATTTCGTTGGGCAAGCTGACAGTATAGGACGCAGGCTTATCTTCGGTGTTGATTTCGTCCAAGGTGACACTGCCCGAGGTCTTGAAGCTGTAGTCGCCACGAAACAGCGGAGCGTTTTTCTTTTGGCAGGAAGCCAAAGCCATAAGGCAACAGAGTACTAATAATGCTTTTTTCATTATTTTTAATCAAATTAAACGTTTTGTCGGCGTTTCGACAGGCTCAACGACCTTAACTCCTCGTAAAAGCAAAGGTCCCTGAGCCCGCGGTCCCTGAGGCCCATCGAAGGGTCGAAGGGCCGTGTTCTTTGTAATTGTGCAAAAATAGCAAGAATCCCCGAAACAAAGTCCAGGGATTCTGTGTTTTTGTTGTCTATACCATGTTTTTTGTTGTCCGTAGAGACGCGCCATGGCACGTCTCTACAAAGCGGATATTATTTCACCACCAATTTTTTGGTCACAACGGCACCATCCTTCTCAATGATATTGACAAGATAGATACCCTTGTGCCAGCTGGTAGCATCGATGTTGACGACCTTGCTGCCTTGCTGTTCGCAGACCTTTTGTCCGACGAGGTTATAGACCTCTACCTTGTCTACGTTGGCGCCTTCCACGGTAAATTGGCCTGTGGTCGGGTTGGGGTAAAGTTTGGCTTCGGCAGAAAGCTCGGTGACGGTCAAGAGGTCTTCGTTAATAGAGATGATGAACTCACACCGCCTATCGCTTGATTCAACAAACACTGATGTTTCCACCGAGCCTTTGGCCTGTGAATTGGCATAAAACATAATAGTGAAGTAGTCGGCAGGCTCCAAAGTGTAAGGCAATGGATAATCTGGCTCAATGTTCAGATAGTTAGTGCCGTCTTCGGTGATGGAATAGATTTCTATAGGAGTTTGTGAACCAAGATTGCGGTTTTGTAGGGCACCTGCAGAGCCTCCTTCGTCTTCAATGTAGTGATATGGAGAACCTACGATAACCAAGCCAGTATCAAGGGCGGTCTTATTGATCATTGCCGTGACATTGCGCACGCCTAAAGTAGTCATTACTTGGATGTTGTAGGCATTATAATCATCTTTTCCAGGAGGGGTTTGGAACTCAACCGTAACGGTAACTTCTTGCCCAGCTTGCAATGTATAGGGCAAATCAAGATATTCAATATACAAAGAAGTTGTTCCAGGAGTAATGTCGTGAATAATTACAGCGTCAGCGGTCTCATTTTTGACGACGAAAGTTCTTTCTTCACCCATCTGTTCAAACCACAACGTATCAGGCGTAATAATTAGTTCTCCGCTTGGCTGATGCGCACCCACGGTGAAATGGTGAGGGTCAAGGTCGGCAAAGACAGGCTGCGTGTAACGGTGTCCCGATTCGTCGGCACCGAACACGTAATAGTCAATCTCGGAGCCACCTTGATAGCCCGTGATGTAGCCTACATATTCGTCAGGATTGCCCGTGGCGGTCATGTGGGCCACTTGGTAAGTGCCGCCATCGATGCTATAATAAACAAGGAGTGAATCTTGCTTCAAATTGGCACCGCTGTAGGCAATGAACTTGGAAACCACAGGGATGGATTCCTGCCATTCTTGCTCACCATAGAGCACGTCGCGGTGGTCGACAAAGAGCATGTTGAAGTCCATCACGCCACGGGTGCGGCAGTGCAAAGCATCGGTGTTCTCCCAACCTGAGTAGCCACTGCTGGGCACACCAACGATTTCGTAGCCAGGCATGGCCTCTTGATAGACGGCCAAAGCGTCGTTGTTGTAGGTGTTGTTGGAACCCAGAGGCACATAGACGGTCTTGTTGAGGATAAGGCTGTTGGTATAAGGTGCCAAGGTATAGCCACCGGGTTCGTCAACGCGATACACACGGTAAGGATAGCCCCAGCAGCAGTTGGTGGTCTCGAAGTATTCAGCCACCTGTTCGTAATAGGGATAACGCGGGTTGCTTTGCGGCAGACGCGCAATCAAAATCTTGTCAGGGGCGAGATATTTGCCCCAGCAGTCCACGTGGGCGATGTAGTCGCCTTGCGGGTCGATGGTGACATGATAAGGGTCGATGCCGAGGTAGTCGCTCATCTTTTGGCGGACAGTGGCTTCGTCAATACCATAGTCTTGCAGGTTCTCCTGAAACACAAGGTCGTCGCTCACGCCGTGGCCGCGACCATCTTCCATCATGTTGCCGCCCGTATGTTCGAGTCTCATGCCGTACATGGGGATTTGCCAGAAGTTGGCGAACACACCCGACATGTTGTCGTCATTAGGGCGCGGACGGTTGTAGATGTTGTCAACAATGGCGGGGTTGCGGTCTTCAAAGATGTACCACGGGCCATAGTCGCGCACCCAATAAGAGTCGGATTGGGCATTCACGAAGGTGACATTGTCCATGTTGACCCCAGCACTTTGGAAACTGTTTTGGGCTTGGCTCTGATAGGAGGTGCTGACGATGCAATACACCATGCAGTTGTTAGCCAGTTGTGCGACAAGGCTCGTCGGGATGCCCAAGGGATAACGGATCATTACGCCTTGCATGGGTTCAAACTCAGCCACGAAGCGAGGTTCACCCGTGGGCGGATCGGTCTCGACGAAGTTCATACCACGCGAGTGGTCGTACATTTCCTCTTCGGAGAGATAGTGCCATCTCATCCAGTCGGGTTTCTTTTGGTCCTGGGCCTGCATGGTGGCAGCCATCAGGAGCATAAGTGTGAAAATAGATAAGGCTTTTTTCATAGTTCGAAAAATTTGCGGCAAAGGTAATAAAATGTTTTGGTTTACATCAGCTTCTGATAAAACTGCCACCACTTGTCGGGCAGCTCGTTGCGCATGGCCTGGTCGTAGTCTTCCTTCGAGCAGGGGATGAAATGATGGCGCTCGTAGCGCTTATCGTTGTTTTGCAGGAACGACATGTCCATCCACCATTTACCTGTGATTTTGTGACAGAGAAAGACCACGTTTTCTTGTCCTTCACTGATCTGGACGATGAATCGCTTGAAGTCGGTACTTTCCAAAGTGGGGATGTCGTCCTGACGGCCGGAGAAGCCTTCGATGAAATACCAAATCATCTCGGCGACGAGATTCGCTGTGCGTGAGTTGATGTCGTAATGTGGGTTGTACTCGAAGAAGCCGACCGAGGATAGTTTGTAGCTCAATCCGGCATAGCGCGCCATGCGACAGGCTTCTTCACCGTTAAAACCGTTAGGCGAGGCGTTTTTCACGCCTGGCGCATCGGCGGCACGGATGGCAGAGATGTCGAAACTCAAAAGGTTGGCATTGCGGATGAGCGGCTCAGTCAGTTCGATGTTTTTCTTGATGTTGCCCAAACGATAGGCATCGAAGAGCAACTGTTTCATCAGTTCAATATTCTCGTTGTCAACATAATACGACTGGTAGCCGATGTTGGTGAAGTTAAATAGGAAATTGGGCTGATGCAGGATGATATGACTTAAATAGGAATGTGAATTGAGTGCTTCCTTGTCGTTGCCGATGTCGAACATGGGGTCGACGGCGGCGATGTTGATGAGCTTGCCTGTGGGCTCATATACCTGATACATCGTGTAGGTGAGGTCTTGCCCCGCACCTATGATGATGGGAACGATTTTGTTCTTTATCAACTCGGTAAGCACCTGGCTGACGGCATAATAAGTGTCGTTGATCTCTTTCCCGATTCTGATGTTGCCCACATCGATAATATGAAGCTGTGGCCAATGGTCGAAAAGGGGATAGAGTGCCTTGCGGATGAGGTCCACGCCGTCGGCACAGCCTTTGTTGTCGACCGCGCCACGTTCTTCCTTGACGCCGATGAGGGCCAAATCCATGCCTTCGAGGTTGGGAAACTCGTCCTCGTTACGGTAGATGTTAATGGTTTCGCCCAAGGTCTTTTTGCCCGGACGGAAGGCCTTGCTGAAACAGTTTTCGGATACAGGCTCAAGGAATATGCTGATGTCCATTTTTAATGTAGAATGATGAATGAGGAATGCTGAATGCAGAATGAAAAATGCTGAATGGTGCAATGCACTCTGGGCTTTGCTCCCATTCAGCATTCATAATTCCTAATTGACTACGTCGAATACTTTGTATTTCAGCATTATTTATACAACTTCTGCCAGTTCTTATACTCGCGCTCGCGCCAAGGTGCATTATGGTAGGCGTAGCTGACGATGGCGGGGATGACGGTGGTGCCTTCGGCATAGACCATCTGCTGCAGCTCCTCGCTCACCTTGCCCCATGAGCCAGCCTCGAGCAGTGTGCTGGACGAGCAGGCGCCGTCGCGCACGTCGGCCACGGTGATTTGGATGGCATATTTGTGCATGGGGACCTCATAACCAAGGATCTCGGCACAAACAACGGTGTCCTGAGCGAAGTTTTTGGGTGTGCCACCACCGACCATGAAGAGGCCCGATTGAGGGCTGTTCATCTTGATTTCGGTGAGTTCGAGGAAGTCGGCCACCGAGTCGATGCTGACGTAAGGCTTACCGGCTTTCTTGCGGAGCCACTGGTGCTTACCGATGCCGAAACCAGCCGAGCTGTCGCTGAAAGCGGGGCAGAAAATCGGCACGCCGCATTCGTAGCAGGTCTGAATGAGGCTTTCCTTCTTCACGCCGTGACCGTTGGCCAGCCATTTGCCGACCTCATAGAGGAACTCGCGGCTGCTGTAGGGACGGCACTCCAAGGTGTCGGCCACGTCGCAGGTGGCTTGGTCGCAGGCCTGCAGCTCTTCCTCGTCGATGAAGGTGTCGTAGATGCGGTCGATGTAGAGCTCGCGGAGCTTGGTGTCGGGGATGACGTTCTCCTTGGTGCCGATGTAGTGCTTGTAGCCGAGGGCCTCGAAGAGGTCCATGTCGATGATGGAAGCGCCGGTGCTGACGACGGCGTCAATCATCTTGTTGCGCACCATGTCGACATACACCTGCATGCAGCCGGCGGCGCTGGTGGAGCCGGCGATGGTGAGGATGTTGGTGCAGTCCTTCTCGGCCAGCATCTGGCAGAGGATGTCGGCGGCACGGGCGGTGTCGCGGCTGGTGAAGCTCATGTGGCGCATGGCGTCGATAAGCTCGGTGCTGTCGTACTTCTTGATGTCAATGTGCTTGACGGTTTCTTTCAGGAGGTCTTTCTTTTCCATATTGTATGTGTTTTTTATTTGTTTGTCTTTTCTGTCAATGTGATATTGTATGTGATGTCAC
>DAIOUZ010000021.1:0-10151 GCA_036759285.1 Candidatus Limiplasma sp.
CATGGTCCTGGGTGGAATAGATGTTGCAGCTGCACCAGCGCACGGTGGCACCCAGTTTCACCAAAGTCTCAATCAGACATGCCGTTTGGATGGTCATGTGGAGCGAACCCATGATTTTGGCACCTTTCAAAGGCTTGGTGTCGCCATATTTCTTACGCAAGGCCATCAGGCCCGGCATTTCGTGTTCGGAAACTTCGATTTCCTTTCTTCCCCAGGCGGCGAGGCTCATATCGGCCACCAAATAAGGAAGGTTTTTATCCAATAGTTTTTCGTTCATAATTCACAAAGTTTTGAACGGCAAAATTATAAAAAAACAAGACACGAAATGCAAAGGCGAAAATATTGGATTATTAATCTAATTATCAGGGTGTTGTACCGATTTTGTTGATACATGTTGAAAAAGTGGAGAAGGTATTTCTTGCAGGGTTTCGCGGCTCGGGGTACTTTTGCAGCGTAATACTAATACTACTGAATTTGGTGCATCAAACAATACGCGGAGGCGTGTATCGATAAGGCCCGTCATCAGGCGGGCTTTATTCGTCTCCGTCTTCCATGATGCGGCTCTGTCGCTCGATGGAAGCCTGATGGATGGCCTCAAAGACTTCGGTGATCAATTCAGGCGACAGACCCAAATCGCCACCCGTGGACACATGGTCGGCGAGGATCTTCTTCCAGCGGTCCATCTGCACTACCGTAACATTGTTGTGTTTCTTGTATTCTCCAATCTGCGCACTGACCTCCATACGGCGTGCCAGCAGTTGCAGCAACTCGCTGTCGATGTCGTCGATTTCGCCACGAAGTCCAGCCAAGTCACGCTCCACATTGCCCGACTGCTTCGAGCGGAAGGTCAAATTGGACAACAGGGTCTTCAATTCTTCGGGTGTAATCTGCTGTTTGGCATCCGTTAGTGCCTCATCAGGATTGATGTGGCATTCTATCATCAGACCGTCGGTAGCGAGGTCGAGGGCCTTCTGCGCCGTGGCTTGCAACAACTCACGGTTGCCGCAGATGTGGCTCACATCTGTGATGAGGGGCACATTCAGTCGCTGCGTCAGCTCAATGGGAATCTCCCACATAGGTAAATTGCGGTAAGGTGACTCCTTATAATATGTAAAGCCACGATGGATAGCCGCCAGTTGCGTCAAGCCTGCCTTTTGGAAACGCTCGAAGGCACCCACCCATAAATTAAGGTCGGGCGAGACGGGGTTTTTGATGAACACAGGTATGTTAGTGCCACGCAGCGCATCGGCCAGCTGCTGCACTGAGAACGGATTGACGACCGTGCGTGCACCCACCCATAGTGCATCGACATCGTATTTCAGCGCCAACTCGACATGCTCAGGTGTTGCCACTTCGGTAACCGTCGGCAAGCCCGTTGCCTTTTTTGCTTCACGGAGCCACACGAGGCCTTGCTCTCCCCTGCCCTCGAAGGCATCGGGACGAGTGCGCGGCTTCCAGATGCCGCCGCGGAGCATTTTCACCTCGGGGATTTTGGCCAAGGCTTGAGCCGTGGCTATTATTTGGTCTTCAGATTCTATGCTACAAGGGCCGGCGAGGATGATAGGGTCATCGTTTGTAAGAGCAGGGGTTGAAACCGCCTGCTTAATGTCCTTCACCCTTACGGGGTTCCGCCCAGTCCCGTAGGGACGCAGGACATTATGCAGGCTGTGCAACTCCTGCTGACCACCTACTGCCGACTCCGATAGAACCCCGTAGGGGTGACAGGAATCCGTACGTTCAGTCTCCAAATGCATATCGTTCGTCATACTTGATTCCATACGCATTCAACACTTCAATATACTCATCATGATACGTTTTGGCCTTATGATGCTCCGCTTGACCAAATATGTATTTGGTTGTTCGAGCCATCAACGACGGGCTGACACTAAATGCCCCGTATCCTTCTTGCCATTGGAAAAACTCATAGTAGGCATTTACCGTCTTCAACCATTTGCTGCTTTTCGCTTTGATGATTCGAACAAAATCTGACATGGCGACCGTTTTTGGCAATGTCGTCAATATATGGATATGGTCAGCAACACCGCCCACGGCAAACGGAATAGCCCCTTCTTCACGGATAATGCCACCTATATATTCAAACACGCGGCTTAAATCCTCCTCACGCATGACAATACCCGTGCTTTTCGTGTGAAAAATGACATGGGTGTATAATTGTGTGTATGTATTGGCCATAGTGTTTGCAAAAGTACAACATTTTCAAACCTGCATTGCATTTTTTTTCTTTACTTTGCACCATAATTATAATTGAAGACAAATAAGAACTATCATACCGTATTTCGACAAGCTCAACAACATGAAAAGAGTAGAAATCAAGCAAGCCTTGCAGATGCAAGCCTCTGACAATGAGATTACTGTAATGGGCTGGGTGCGCAACAAGCGCGGCAGCAAAAACGTGGCCTTCATCGCCCTCAACGACGGCTCGACCATCAACAACCTGCAACTAGTCATCGACCTGAACGTCATCCCAGAAGAAAAACTGGCTTTGATGCACGCTGGTGCCTCCCTGTGGGCCAAGGGTGTTTTGGTCGCCTCGATGGGTAGCGGTCAGACTGTGGAACTCTCCGTGAAGGAGATCGGGCTGTTCGGTCCTGCCAACCCGGACGAGTATCCGCTGCAACCCAAGAAGCACTCTCTGGAGTTCCTGCGCGACATCGCCCACCTGCGCTTCCGCACCAACACCTTCGGGGCCGTGATGCGTCTGCGCCACTCCATGGTGTTCGCCATCCATAAGTTCTTCACTGAGCGAGGCTTCTATAATATCCACACGCCGCTCATCACCGCCTCGGATGCCGAAGGCGCTGGCGAGATGTTCCAAGTGACCACCCTTGACCTCAACAACATCCCTCGCGATGAGCAAGGCAACATTGACTACAAGCAGGACTTCTTTGGTAAGTCGACCAACCTCACCGTTTCAGGACAACTCGAAGGCGAGTTGGCAGCCACGGCCTTGGGTAAGATTTACACCTTCGGCCCCACCTTCCGTGCCGAGAACTCCAACACCACGCGCCACTTAGCCGAGTTCTGGATGATCGAGCCTGAGATGGCTTTCTACGACATCAACGACAACATGGATCTCGCTGAGGAGATGCTGAAATATTTAATCCAGTACGCTTTGGACAACAACATGGACGACCTCCAGTTCCTCAGCAAGCGCCTGCAAGACGAAGAGAAGGGCAAGAAGGAAGAAGAGAAGTCGATGGAACTCATTAGCAAACTGCACTTTGTATTGGAGCATGAGTTTGTCCGCCTGACCTACACTGAGGCTATCGACATCTTGCGCAACTCCAACTATAATAAGAAGGGCAAGTTCCAATATCCCGTCAACGGCTGGGGTGTTGACCTGCAGTCGGAGCATGAGCGTTACCTCGTCGAGAAACACTTCAAGAAGCCCGTCATCTTGACCGACTACCCGAAGGAAATCAAAGCCTTCTACATGAAGCAGAACGAAGACGGCAAGACCGTCCGCGCCATGGACGTGCTCTTCCCCGGTATCGGTGAAATCATCGGTGGCTCCGAGCGTGAGACCGACATCAACAAGCTGCTTGACCGCATGCACGAAGTCGGCATCCCAGAGGCATCGATGGACTGGTACCTCGACAGCCGCCGCTTCGGCTCGGTGCCGCATTCAGGCTACGGCCTCGGCTTCGAGCGTCTGCTGCTCTTCATCACCGGCATGACCAACATCCGCGACGTCATCCCGTTCCCGAGAACACCGAAGAATTGCTTATATTGACGGAGGACAGAGGACGTAAGACAAAGGACAGATTCCCAAAATCCCAAGTCCTATGTCTTAAGTCTTAAGTCCTAAGTCCTAAATCCCAACAAAATGCCTAACCAACGATTGACTCAAACCCAGCGGCAGGAACTGAAACTCTCGCCGCAGCAGATCCAGCTGATGAAGCTGTTGCAGCTGCCCTTAATCGAACTCGAACAACGCATCAAGGAGGAAATGGAAATCAACCCTGCCTTGGAAGACACCCGTGAGAACGATTATGAGGACAACGAGCCAACCGTTGATGACAACGAACCCATTGCCGACGAAGGCGACAACGGCGAAAATGACGACTATAACGACGACGAAATCAACTTCAGCAAGGACGACGAATTCGACCTCAAAGACTACCTGCCTGAAGAAGACCTCGACGACTATTCCTATAAACTGCAGACCAACAACTACAGCGGCGACGATGACGACTACGAAGCACCCATCGTCAACGAGGAGACCTTCCAAGACTATCTGAACCAGCAGCTTGCATATCACGACCTTACTGAGAAGCAACTGGAAATTGGGGAATACATCATCGGTAACCTCGACGACAACGGCTACCTCAATCGCCCTGTCCCGAACATCGTCGACGACCTGCTCTTCACCATGAACCTCTCCACCACCGAAGACGAGGTGAAAGAGGTGTTGGCCATCGTCCAAGAACTCGACCCGCCCGGCATCGCCGCTCGTAACCTTCAAGAATGCCTGATGATACAGCTGAAAAGGCTTCAAGCCGAAAATCCTTTCATGAACTTGAAGCTCTCCATGGTCATCGTCAAGGACTTCTTCGAAGAATTCACCAAGAAGCACTACGACAAGATTGCCAAGAAGTTGGAAGTCAGCAACCGAGAGTTGAAAGCCGCTTTGGACGAGATTCTGAAACTCAACCCCAAGCCCGCCGATGCTTCCACTACGAGCCAAAAGAACATCCATTACATCACCCCAGATTTCTTCGTTTACGTCAGGGATGGGAAGGTAGAGCTTTCGTTGGATGGCCGCAATGCTCCCGAACTACACATCAGCAAACAGTACATCAAGATGCTGGAAGAGTTTTCAAGCGGCAAAGATTCCCGCGGCAAGCAAGAAGCTGTACAGTTTGTGAAACAGAAAATCGATGCCGCGAAATGGTTCATCGATGCCATCAACCAAAGGCAGAACACGCTTTATATCACGATGAAGGCCATCGTCGATATCCAAGAAGAGTATTTCCTCACTGGCGACGAGACCAAGCTCAAGCCCATGATTCTGAAAGATGTGGCCGACAAGGTTGGCTTGGACATCTCCACCATCTCACGTGTGGCCAACAGCAAATATGTACAGACCCCTTATGGTACCTTCCTGTTGAAGTTCTTCTTCAGCGAAGGCATCACCAACGATGAAGGCGAAGAGGTCTCGACCCGCGAAATCAAGAAAATCTTGAAAGACAGCGTGGAAAACGAGGACAAGTCGAACCCGATGACCGACGAGCAACTGATGCTTGTGCTGAAAGAGAAAGGCTATCCCATCGCCCGCAGAACGGTGGCAAAGTACAGAGAGCAGCTAGGAATCCCTGTAGGCCGAATGAGGAAGAAGATTTGACGAAGGGGATTACAAATCCCTTGGTTCAAGGCGGTCGGATTGCAAATCCGACCGAACTTTAGGGGGAGGCGCAAAGCGGCGAGGGAGTGAAACATACTATTTTGAAAACTTTATCGTTTTTATCCTTGTGAAAACGAACCTCTATACAAACAAAAAACGCTGGAAATGGGCCTTGGCGATCATTGCCCTGCTCATGATTGGTGTATCGTTGTGGTATACCAACCACCTTGTGAAATCCATTGCCGAACAAGAAGTGAGACAGGTGAGGATGTGGGCGGCGGCCATGGAGCAACATGCCGTGATGATGAAGTCGACGGAGGACTTCTTCAATAAAGTTAGCGAACAGGAGCAACTGCGCGTCGAGCTGTTGGCCAACGCCTACCGCCGCATCATGGATATTTCTTCCAACGAGAACACTGCCATCTACGTCGACATCATCCGCAAAAACATCAGCATCCCGCTCGTACTTACCGATGGGAAAAACAACATCGTATCGTCAAACAACCTGCCTCCCGAGCAAGAAGGGAAAACGGTCTTCGACGCCGAGATGAAACGCGCCTACTCGAAGTTCCCGCCCATCAAAATCGACCCAGGCTATGGCATCGTGCAATACCTTTATTACAACGAGTCACGGATCTATACCGACCTGAAGGCCGTTTTGGAGGATATGTCAGACCACTTCATGGAAGAGATCACGCTCAATTCTATGGGTGTGCCCGTCATTGTCACCAACGAAGACCAAACGCAAATCCTCAGCTTTGGCAACCTCGACTCGCTGATGATGCAGGACCCCAACTATGTCAAACAACAACTGGCCATTATGCGCGACGAAAATGAGCCGCTGCAAATCGAGTTCATGAACAAAGGCAAAGCCACCATCTTCTACCGCACCACCGACTTGGTGCAACAGATGCGCTATTATCCTATCATTCAGTTTGTTGTTTTTGCCTTGTTCCTTCTCATCGCCTACTTGCTCTTCAGCTATGCACGGCGTTCGGAACAAAATCAAGTGTGGGCTGGTATGGCTAAGGAGACCGCACACCAGTTGGGTACGCCACTCTCCTCGCTCATGGGTTGGATCGAACTACTGAAGATGCAGGAAGAGCCTTTCGTGGGCACCTACGAGATGGAGAAAGACATCGAGCGATTACAAATTGTCACCGACCGCTTCTCGAAAATCGGTTCCGTGCCTGTGCCCGAACCCACCAATATCAACTACCTCATCCGCGACACGATGGACTACTTGCAGAAGCGGTTCTCCAAGAAGTTTGAGTTTGAAATCAACCTGCCCGAGGAAGAGCTGATCATGCCTGTGATTCCGTCGCTGTTCCGTTGGGTGCTGGAGAACCTGACCAAGAACTCCGTCGATGCCATGGGCGACCACGGTAAAATCACCCTCAACCTCATCGATGACGGCGACCACATCCACATCGACTTGAGCGACACGGGAAAAGGCATCCCGAAGTCACAAATCAAGCAGGTGTTCAATCCAGGCTTTACCAGCAAGAAACGTGGTTGGGGCCTCGGCCTATCCTTGGCCAAACGCATCATCGAGGACTATCACAAGGGAAAGATTTTTGTCAAATCCTCCGTGGTGGGCGAAGGAACGACTTTCCGGATTACCTTAAAGAAATAATACTTGTAGGGCTGTCACATCGTGGCAGCCGCAAGTTTTTACCCATGCGGCTGCCGTAATACGACAGCCCTACAATATGACAGTCCTGCAAATTAATTATTTCACTACAAAGCGTTGTGTGGCGCAGCCGCCTTCGTGGTCGTACACCTTTATCAGATATAGACCTGACGAAAGCTCGCTCACATTCATTCTGTCTTGCAGACTCTCCATTAGTTTCTGCCCCGTAACGCTATAGATTTCAGCCTTTTGGAAGCTCTCAGTTTGAATCTGGATTTCATTCTCGGCAGGTACAGGATACACTTTGAAATTGGTTGCTTGGATATTCTCATTTACACCAGTGAGGTCAACGTATGTCATATCCACTTCGCTACCATAGAACGTCTTGGTTGCGGCATTGTAACCATAGGCCATCTCAATGTCACCATCTGCGGAAACCAATTGTCCGCTAACAAAAAAATAGCATGAACCATGAGTGGCATTGCCGTCAGCATAGTCAAATTCGTACTTGTATTCCACTTGCCAATCATCAAACATCCAATATCCGACAAGTATCTCTGTGTAGACATCATCTTCGTAGAAATACATTTCTTTTTCGGCATTAACCCAAGCATTGTTCTGCCAGTCTTCGTAAAGGATTTCCTTAACGTTTCCATTGAAATCCAAGGAATACGTTATCTTTTCATCGTTTTGCCAAGCGCCTCCTTGCATGTACTGAATCACCAGTTCAATAAACTCGTTGCTACTGGTGTAAGTCCAGAGTTCGTCCGACGCCCAGTTGTTGCCGTTCCAATCCCAATATAGAACCGTAGTCACTTCACCGTTGTAGTTGTAGACCTCTTTCGTTTCGTTCACCCAGTCATCATTTTCCCAATACTGATAGACAACCTCATTCAGCACATCGTTATCATACGTATAAGAAGCTCTTGCATCATAGTCCCATGCCTCGCCCCCATTCGAACTCAGAGCTAAGGCTTCGAGCACGTTGCCAAAAAAGTCATACTCATAGTTCACTAAGTACCAGTCTACCCATCCACCGTCTACTTTAGTTTCAGTCAATTCCTCAATGAGATAAAAGTCGTACTCATCGTAAGTGTAGGTAGTACGGTATTGGTCGCCTTCAGCCGTTCGCCAAACTGCGGTTTCAGGAACCATCGATACATCGTCGCGGACACCATAGTGTTTAAGCACGTTTTCCGTAGCTTTCGATTTCACACTCGCCTTGCGTTGTTGGGCAAAGCCTGCATCTCCAAAAGCTATCACAAGGACAGCCAAAATAAATAATGCTTTTCTCATAATTGTAAGTATTTAGTTTTTAATGACATCGAAGTAATAATATTCGCCATCCGTCTGAACATAGGAAGTGAGGCCTGTCTCTTCATCAGCCACCTCCTCGTAGGTGTTCTTAGCCGCAAAACCATGTAAGCGAAGCTCTTGTTTCTCATTCTTCAGCACGTAAGCGGTCACGTTGTATGCCAGTATCTTGCCATTATAATGGATATAGCCCGTTGACATGTGAATCATGTGATCGTCTTCATTGGGCGTAGCCAAACCCTCAAAAGATCTTGAAAAACTCACAGCCGGACAATTCACTGAGAATTCAACCCAATTGGGATTATCATTCAAAGCCTTAATGTTGATTTTCGCATCGGGACAGGCATGACGGCCCGTACCTTCAACCTGGTCAAACGCATTGCTCACATTGGAATAGACATAGGTTCCAATGATATCCTCGTTGGTGAAATCGAAAAAGTCTTTCCATTCGGACTTCGGTTCCTTCTCGCATGAAGTGAAAAAGATGCCCAACAAACAAATTAGGGCAATTAACTTACTGTTTTTCATGGTATTATTATTTTATGATTAGCTTTTCAATATTCATCACCTGGCCATCCTTATTCAGGCGCATCACCGTGCAGCACCCCTTGGGCAACCCCTCCGTGTTGAGGTCAATGCCCTCGGTATGGCTAAAAGCAATGTTCCTCAATTCTTTCCCGTCGGGACTGAGGATGCGGATTTGCCCCTCACTAGGCTCACCCCAACTCAAGTGGACACGACTTTCGGCAGGATTGGGGAACACCTGCATCCGTTTTTCAGGCATGAAATACTCTTCCTCGCCAAGAGCCTCCTTGTCCCAAACGGCAAGGGTATACTCACCCGACTGCACGTCATCGACGATGAAACGACCTTGACGCCAGTTGCTGCCTGGATAGAGTGTATAGGCGATTTCATGCCAAGGCTCAGCAGCATTCTTGCGGTAAAGCAAAGTGGCCGAATCGTTTTGCGTCTCGATGATGTCGCCGTCATTGTTCTTGGAATAGTCGAACCAACCTTCCACCTCGGCCTCGCCGAAGTCATAGCGGTTGATGGTCCAGAAGTGTTTGGTCGAGAGGGTGAGATAAGGAATGAGCGGGTCGTTATAAGGTTCAATGAAGTGGTTTTCCACACTCACGAAGACCGAGTCGGTGATGGTGTTGGGCTTGGCCGTGAAGAAGGCAAAATTCTGTTGCGTATTGGTCTTGAACATGATATTCTTTTGTGTGCGGCCGTCCAACCAGTTGTTGTTGAAGTCGTTGACGATACCTACCGGTTCAAAGTCGAGGGTAACGGTCGCGCTTCCATGCAAGCCGTCCCAATTGACTTGTTCGGTAACTAATTGGAAATCCGGGCCGATAAACGTAACATCATACCTATTGTTTTGTCCAATGTTGTCATCACCGATGTGCTGATAGCGTAGGTCGAGTTGCACCTCAAATTGGCTACCCACAGGCGTAACCGATTCGATGACGGCATACAGGTGCGGCATGCCGCTAGAATAGACATACGAATCAAAGAAGCCGTGCATATCGATGCCTGAGTGTTGGGTCAAGGCTTCGCAAAGTTGCTCGGAAGTGGCAGCCTGATAGGCATAATCGTCGAAGTATTGACGCATGGCCGAAAGGAAGTTCTCGCGACCCATGTAGTTCATCATCGTGTTGACGATGACCGCGCCACGGTCGTAAATGGCCGTGCCGTCGTAGGTCATGTCTAAAGGCATGTTGTTGAGGGGTATCCAGTTGTTGGGATTATTGCACCAAGTGTTGATGCTGTTGACCAAAGCCGAAATGGTGCCTTGGAAGTGTTGTTCGCCGTATACGCCCACTTCGTAAAACGCGC
>DAIOUZ010000021.1:10230-17429 GCA_036759285.1 Candidatus Limiplasma sp.
AAAGCAATGTTGTCGGTATGTTCCATACAGCCCTTACTTGTGCTGATGTAACCGATACGGTTGAAAGGATAAGGGCCGAGGTTTTCCTCAAAGAAGGAGACAATCTCGTGGATATGAGCAAACGTGCCTGGGACAGCTCCACTCAAACCTGGGGTAGAATAAACCTCAATCGGGATGTCGCGCTCGATGCCGTGATACACATCTTCCCATAGCTCAAAGTCACCGACGACAAAAGAGATGTGATAGGTAGAGATTTCCTGGGGTGTATTCCAATGCCAAGTGGAGGTGCCGTCGCCATAGTCGACAACTTCAACGAGGTTGCCGCCACAGATGGCCTTCTTGTCGTTACTGACATTGATCCTCACATCATAGGTGGCCTTGTCGATGAAGTTGTCCACACAAGGAAACCAAGCCTTGCCGAGGTTATGCGGCTGGCTGTCAAAGCCCACCCCGAGGTTGTAGACACGGTCGGAGCCCCACCATTCCACGCCGCCCCAGGTCTCGCTAAATGTCGAGCCTCCATAGCGTATGTCGAGCATGACTTGCTCGTTGGCCTCTATGGTCTCATCTAATACGATGGTCAGGAAGTCGCCCTCCTGACTATAACTCTCCACGGTAGAAAAGTCGCAATATACATCGGTGACGGTGAGGCTCTTCAGCTCCAACACGATGGTAGACGTGCTAGCGGTGGTGGTGAAATCGATAAAGGCCTCACCTTGCAGCGTATGGTTGCTGAAGTCAAAATTCCAAAGGTTAATCCCGTAATGCGTCACATCAATGTTTTCGCCTGCAGTTTGTGCCTTGACGACCGCAAAAGACAAAGTCAGCAGCAAAGCCAAGAATAAGGAAAGTTGTTTCATATCGTTAGTATTTATTGTTTCAAAATCGGGTTAGTATAAATCGCATCGGTCTGTATCACGTTGCTTTCGTGCAAAGCGCGGTCGAGGATGCGAATCTCAAATTTGATTGTATCGTTGGGCGACAGAGGATTCTGCACAATGAGCGTGTAATCCATTGTGCCAGAAATGGCTTTCGGTTCCTCCGAATCGCGAAGGCGCTTGAAGCGGGCGTTGAACGAAATCGTGTCGTAGGTCTGGGTCTGCACGTTCCAGCTCAGCAGCGGCATCTTCACAAACTCGCCATTGACACATTTCAGGTAGTCGACCACCATATTATAATAATGTGCATCGTGGAGGCCGAAAGGCGGCATGGTGTCGGCTTCGTTGAGACCAAGGTCGCCGTCACCGTCGGTGTAGGAAAACGAGATGATGCCCTGACCACTGAATGTACTGTCGGGATTCATCAGGTAGGTGAAGCCTTCATAGGCAATCTTCGGCTCGATAGGATATTCCACGGGCTTTTGGCACGACAGCACCGCCAAGGCCAAGAAAAACAGTCCTATGAGATTCCGTTTTTTCATCGATTTAGTTTTAGGCGGTAAAAGTACGAATTTTCGGTGAATTGACCACAACAATATTTGATTTGGATTTTCTTTGATTTTCAACCAATTAACAGAAATCGTTCAAAAAAATATCGTGGAAAAGTGTGGAAAAGTGTTGACTTATTCACAAAAGTTGTATCTTTGCCGCCAGTTTGGCACGGAAAATGCCAACTGAAAACGAGCAGAATTTTATTTGATGCCGAATTTATATATCATATCAGGTTGCAACGGAGCGGGAAAAACGACAGCTTCTCTGACGGTCTTACCGGAGACACTTCAGTGCAAGGAGTTCGTCAACTGCGACGAAATCGCCAAGGGTCTGTCGCCGCTCAATCCCGACGGTGCCAAGGTCGCCGCAGGTCGCCTGATGTTGTCGCGCATCAAGAAACTCATCGCTGACAAAGAAGACTTTGCCATCGAGACCACCTTGGCCGCCAAATCCTATCATGCACTCATCAAAAAAGCCCGCGAAGAAGGCTACAAAGCCAGCTTGGTTTATTTCTGGCTGCAAAGCCCCGACTTGGCCATCAAGCGCGTGGCAGAGCGTGTGAAACACGGCGGTCATCATGTGGACGACAGTATCATCCGCAGGCGTTACAAAGCAGGCATCAAAAACCTTTTCCATCTTTATTGCCCCATCGTTGACTACTTTCTGTTCATCGATAACAGCATCATGCCCTCAGAGGTAATCGCCGAAGGAAACATCAAATCAACCAAGTTTTACAACGAAGAAAAATTCAAAAAGATCAGAGAATATGACAACAGTAACAGTGAATGCCAAGAAGAATGAAGTTTCGTCCTTCACCAAGAAATTGATGAGCGGCCTCGACCTCTCCATGCAACGTTTGCTTGCCATGCGTTGCCGTCACAACGGTACCTTCTGCTTCTGCGATGCCGATGGTAACATCTACACCGTGAAAGCCAAGGAAGTCAGAGCACTGATGGAACAGGAATAATCTCCTTCGTCACATAGAAATCTCAACCACGACTTGCAGCCGTCGCTGCGAATCGTGGTTTTTTCGTATCTTTGGCGCCATAAAACCTATTTGCCATGAAGAAAAATCTTCTTTCCCTGTTTGTATTACTCAGTTTAGGCTTCACGACCTTTGCCCAAACCGACCAACAACCCGAAACTGATCCCATTATCACCAACCGCATCAGTCAATGGCAAGACCTCAAGTTTGGCTTTATGATGCACTGGGGCATCTATGCCCAATGGGAAGTGGTAGAGTCGTGGTCCATCTGCAACGAACCTTGGATTAACCGCGATGGCGCGGATTATTACCAGTATAAGACTGATTACCAAAACCTTAACAAAACCTTTAACCCAAAAAATTTCGACCCAACAAAATGGGCCGAAGCCGCCCAAAACGCTGGCATGAAGTATGTCGTCTTCACCACGAAACACCACGACGGCTTCTGCATGTTCGATACCAAGGAGACCTCCTACTCCACCGTCGACCCGAGCTGTCCTTTCTCGAAAAATCCCAAAGCCGACATCACAGGCGAAGTGGTGAAAGCCTTCCGCGACAAGGGCTTTTGGACAGGCCTCTATTTCTCCAAACCCGACTGGCACTGCGACGACTATTGGGCACACGAATGGGCCACGCCCGATCGCAACGTCAACTACGACCCGACCGTCATGCCCGAGCGCTTCGAGAAATACAAGCAATTCACTCATAGACAGATACGCGAACTCACCCACAATTACGGCGACATTGACATCCTTTGGCTCGATGGCGGCTGGGTGCGTCCCGAATGGAGCGTGAACGAGGAAACCCGCCCGTGGTTGGGTTGCCAAGGCTATATCCAAGACATCAATATGGTGGAAGTGGCCAACATCGCCCGCGAGAACAACCCCGACCTCATCATCGTCGACCGCTCGGTGGGTGGCAAATACGAAAACTACCAAACTCCCGAGCAGCAAGTCCCCGACTCGCTCCTGCCCTATCCTTGGGAGACCTGCATGTCGATGGGCAACTCGTGGTCGTACGTCTCCACCGACCATTACAAAAACACCAACAAACTCATCCACTTACTTTGTGACATTGTGGCCAAGGGCGGCAATTTCCTCCTCAATGTGGGTCCTGATGCCGATGGCAACTTGCCCGACACAGCCCTGCTCCGCATGAAGGAAATCGGCGAGTGGATGAAAATCAATGGCGAGGCAATTTACGGCACACGTCCCATCTATCCCTTCACCTACGGCAAGTTCCGCTTCACACAGAAGGGCGACAAAGTATATGGTATCTTCCTATTGGACGAACAGGAAAGTCCTGTGCCTGAGACCTATTGGTTTGATTTTCCTGTTTCTGCAGACGGGCCGTCTGCAGGCCTGAAGATGGGTAAAATCAAGGTGTTAGGTTGCAACAAAAAAGCCACCCTTCGCAAGGAGGCTGATGGTCGTTACCGCATCGATTTCCCGAACAATATTGAAATGCCGCATGCAGTAGTGTTTGAGATGCAAGCAAAATAAAAACGGCACCATCCCACTTTAAATGAAAAAAATGAAGTACAAACAAAAAAAGTACTCCACTGACTATACACTTTTGTCGCCAAACAATAAGAGAAGCCAGTACATGGACACTAACTAGTGATAATGATGCCGTTGTGCTCTTTTCATCTCGGTCACAAAAGTAGAGCTATTCCAACACAAATCAAGTAACGATTAGAACGAAATAATTGTCATTTGGTCGGATTATTTTCGATTTTTATTCAAATAACAAGTATTTTTGTAGGCAAAATGACCGAATCAAATGGATAAGCAGCCACACGCTTTGGAGGAAATAAGAGACCAGATAAAAAAGCATGGTCTAATGTTGTTTGACAACATCAACCGAGTGCCAATTTACGAGAAAGCCTACGCATCGCCATTTTTCGTACTTTGGCTAACGCATCGGGGGCGTCTGAAAAACCTTTTTGACAAACAACAAAAGGAATTCCTTCGACGCGACTTTGTCGTGATTCCTCCTGGTCACGTGATGGAGATACAAGAGACGAGCGACGATTATTTGGTTTCATTGCTCGTCATCTCACCCAGTTTTCTCCAAAACCTAAAGCATATCTATCCCTTCTATTTTGAGCATGTCGAATACCGATACAATTCCGTTTTCCATCTGAGTGATGAACAATACGAAGGCATGCAAGGGCATTTCATGATGCTCCGAGCCATCAGTCAATTGAGCCACCCTGAGCGTGACGAATTATTGATCAAGCAAATGGAGATAGGAACGCATTTGATGGAAATCTACCTACATGAAAACGGGTTAACGGCGCCGGAACTCACCCCGACCCAACAATTGGTTAACCGCTTTAAAAACGCCTTTGTCAACCATTTCCAAGAAAGTCGCGAGGTGCAGTATTATGCCCATCTTCTTTGTTTGTCGCCCAAATACTTTGGCAGCATCATCAAGAAACAAACCGGCATTAGCGCCAATGAATGGATTACGGGGTATGTCATCGTTCAAGCCAAGTCGCTACTTCGCCACAGCAAGAGCCTCAACATCCAGCAAATCAGCCAACAGCTTGGCTTTTCCGACCCAGCTGCATTCACCCGCTTCTTCAAAACAAACGTGGGTCTGTCGCCCAAGGAATACCGAGGGCGCAACCATAAAGGGGAAGTAGTTAGCCTACCACAATATTAACAATCTTCTTCGGCACGTAAATCACCTTGCGTATCTGCTTACCCTCAATCCACTTGGCGGCTTCGGGGGCAGCGAGCACGGCCGCCTGCACCTCGTCTTGGTTCATTGTGACGGGCAGCTCCATGCTGAAGCGCATCTTGCCGTTGAAACTCACGGGGTAGTTGAAGCTGTTCTCCACGGTCTTGCTCTCGTCGTAAACGGGGAATGCAGCATTCACCACCGAAGTCTCATGGCCCAGCAAATGCCACAATTCTTCAGCAATGTGAGGGGCGTAAGGCGAAATCATAATAGCCAAAGGTTCAAGCACTTCGCGTTTGTTACACTTGAGGTCAGCGAGTTCGTTGACGCAAATCATGAAAGCCGAAACGACCGTGTTGAACGAGATGCTCTCGATGCCGTCTTCTTCCTTCTTGATGAGCTTGTGCAGGCTCTTCAGCTCAGGCGCAGTAGCTGGCTCGTCGCTGACGCAGAACTCGTTGTTCTCGTTGTGGAACAATCTCCAGAACTTGCGCACGAAGCGGAAGGTGCCTTCGATGCCCTGCGTGTCCCAAGGTTTGGATTGCTCCAAGGGGCCAAGGAACATCTCATAGAGACGGAGCGTGTCGGCACCGTATTTCTCCACAAGGTCGTCGGGGTTCTGCACGTTGTATTTCGACTTCGACATCTTCTCGACTTCGTTGCCGCAAACGTAAACTTCGTTGCCGTCCTTGTCCTTCTCCTTGATGAAGTGGGCGTTCTTCAAGTCATCGCGCCACTGGCGGCATGCCGGAATGTCAAGAATGTCGTTGCGCACCATATTGATATCCACGTGAATCGGGTCGCTGAACAACTCGCGGTCGGGTATGTTTTTGGAGACAAAGATGGGGCCTCGATCATACTCTTCACCATTAATGAAGGCAGGAACTTCCTTTCCCTCGATCAAGTCCTTGATTTTCTGCTCAACGATATTGGTTCCAGCCCTATAATCATTCAAAACGTCGATGTTAGGCACCAAAAGCAGTTTGTAGCCCTTCGATGCGGCGTATTCTTCCCACGGTTCGGCCACTTTTTCGAGATTACCCATGCGGTTGATTTCGATGAGAATGCCTCTCTCGGGACAGAAGAAGTCGAACTGACGACGACCATCCTTGTAGTTCCTGATGAATTCCACACCCAAACGCTTGTCCTTGATGATGTTCCAAACGTCGTATTCACACAATTTCTCCAAATTGACACGATAGGCGAAACTGGAACGGCCTTGGATCATACCTTGGTTGATCATACGTTGGAACGGCTCGTCCTTGCACGACAAACCGATGTCATACAAGAACTTACACCAGAAGCGGCTGTAGATCAAGTGGCCGGTGGCGTGTTCAGCACCACCGATATAAAGGTCAACGTTCTGCCAATAGTCGTTGGCTTCGCGGCTGAAATATTCCTTGTCGTTGTGCGGGTCTTCGTAACGGAAATAATAACCGCTCGAACCAGCGAAGCCCGGCATGGTGTTGGTCTCAATGGGATAACCTTCCTCCGTGACCCAGTTCTTGGCGCGGGCCAAAGGCGGCTCACCTGTCTCGGTGGGCTTGTATTCATCAATAGCAGGCAATTCAAGCGGCAGCTTCGACTCGTCCATGGCGTAGGGCATACCATCCTTGTAGTAAATTGGGAACGGCTCGCCCCAGTAACGCTGACGGCTGAAGATAGCATCGCGCAGACGGTAGTTGGTTTTACCTGTGCCGACACCCAATTTCTCTAATTCATCAATCATGCGCTCGATGGCTTTCTTAACGGTCAGACCGTTGAGGAAGCCCGAGTTGACGAGTTCACCATCCTTGGCATCGAAGCTCTCTTCCCATGTTGCGGGGTCGGTCGGCTCGGTGCCGGGTTTCTTCACCACTTGGATGATAGGCAGGTTGAAGTGACGGGCAAAGGCGAAGTCGCGGCTGTCGTGAGCAGGCACGGCCATGATGGCACCCGTACCGTAGCCCATCAGTACGTAGTCGGCAATCCAGATGGGCAGCTTGGCACCCGTGATGGGGTTGATGCCGTAGGCACCCGTGAAGGCACCGCTCACCTTGCGGACCTCAGCCATGCGCTCACGCTCGCTGCGGTTCTTGGTGCGGGTGATGTATTCC
>DAIOUZ010000021.1:17514-19240 GCA_036759285.1 Candidatus Limiplasma sp.
GCCAGCACCATAAAGGTCGTGCCGAACAAAGTATCCGCACGGGTCGTAAACACCTCAAGGTCAATATCTTTTCCATCGATTTTGAAAATGACAGAAGCACCCATTGACTTGCCAATCCAGTTGCGCTGCAGGTCTTTCACCGACTCGCTCCAATCCACGGTCTCGAGGCCTTGAAGCAGACGGTCGGCGTATGCCGTGATGCGGAGTTGCCACTGTTTCATCGACTTGCGCTCCACGGGGAAACCACCACGTACCGAAAGGCCGTCGGCCACTTCGTCGTTGGCGAGCACCGTACCCAAACCCGGGCACCAGTTCACCATCGCCTCAGCTTGATAGGCCAAGCGATAGTTCATCAACACTTCCTGTTGTTCCTTCTCACTCATGGCTTTCCACTCGGCGGCGGTGAAACTCAATGGCTTGCTTTCGGCCACATTAAGGCCTTCAGTGCCTTTCTCCTCGAAGCGGTGAATCAGTTTGCTGATAGGCTGGGCTTTCTGGCAGCCGTTGCAGTAGAACGAGTTGAACAGCTGAAGGAAAGTCCATTGCGTCCACTTATAGTAGCTCGGCTCGCAGGTGCGCACCTCGCGGTCCCAGTCGTAGCAGAAACCGATCTTGTCCATCTGCTCGCGGTAGCGGTTGATGTTCTTCTCGGTCGTCACGGCGGGGTGCGTACCTGTCTGGATGGCGTATTGCTCGGCAGGCAGGCCGTAGGCATCGTAACCCATCGGATGCAGCACATTGAAGCCTTTCAGCCTTTTGTATCTCGCGTAAATGTCAGAGGCGATATAGCCCAGCGGGTGACCCACATGCAGGCCTGCGCCCGAGGGATACGGGAACATGTCCAGGACATAAAATTTCGGCTTACTGTGGTCAATATCAACCTTATACACTTTCTGGTCGCGCCAATACTGCTGCCACTTTTTCTCGATCTCAATAAAATTGTAATCCATATAATAGCGGTGTTATTTGCTGTTTCTGAAAGAAACTGCAAAAATAGGGAAAATTTGCTTTATGATTGAAGGCTGTTATAAAATCAGCAGATTTACCTGTTCATTTTCTCCCAAACTAACGAAAAACCCACTCTTTTCTCAAGTGGGTGTATGAATGTCGAATAATTCGCTATCTTTGCCATAATATGTCTTGAGGTCAGTACCATAGAAAACCTTGGAAAGTTTCTATAAAGTTACTGATTTTCATTTTATTATACAATTGATTCGCCAAATTATTTGGTCAAATTTGAACTTTTTTACTGCTTATCAAAATGTCATGTACTAAGATATTTACCTTATTGTTTTTCAATATACGCATCTCTTACAATCTCTCATCTCATTTTAATAATTAAGACAAAAGAGATGTAAGACCTATTTATAAAGAACTTTCTTTTATTCATATATCTTTTGTAGCACATCTTTTGCCATCTCATTACCTTGAGCAGCAGATTTCTTCCACCAGTACTTTGCTTGTTCTATATCTTTTGGCACTAATGTATCATGATCCTCTACATCAACAGAATACTTTCCGCCATAATAATTAAGTCGAGTTTCTTTATGCGTACCAGTAACTATTGTAACACCCTCAACAAACAAGTCACCATAGTTTTTTTGCGCTAAATCTTCTCCTGCTTCCGCTCCCTTTTTGAGATACTCAACAGCTTTCTTTAAATCTTTCTTAACCCCCATTCCATCTAAATAAGCAATACCTAAATTGTTATATGCATTAACATACC
>DAIOUZ010000021.1:19250-23527 GCA_036759285.1 Candidatus Limiplasma sp.
GTTGAGCAGCCTCATTCCACCAATATGCAGCTTTTTCACCATTACTACTAAAACTAACATTGTAGTTTTCCGTCCAATAATACATTTGTCCTAAAACGAACTGACATCTTGAATTTCCCGATAAGCCATTGCTTCTATCTGTTTAAAGGCATCCTCTCTATAATCTTTTAGCAAGTAATCTATTGTATAATCTGAAACATCATCATATCCCCATTCATGCTTTTTGTCTAAAACAAATAAAGAATACAATGTCTTAATGGAATCATTTTTAGAATAAATACCCTCAACTATCTCTTTTATTGCGGCATCTCTTTTCTTTTTTGGAATGTATTCATCCTTATAATAATAGTATCCACAAACACTTCCTATGATGAATCCTATAATGATTACTATACTTAATATGTATTTCCAAGTTTTCTTTAAAGATTTCCATAATAGCTTAAAACACTTGACAACAAATCTCCAAATAGCACAAAGAACACCTTTACATTTATCAATGACTACAAGCACCCAATGCTTCTGTTTATTGTTTATATTTACATCAAATTTCATCTCTTAAATTTCAATAGGGGCTTCTAATTATACTTGATTTTCTTGATTTTGATTGTCAGAATGCTGAAGTCCTATTTAGGCAGTACTTTCAATTTGTTGCAAAAATATGTGTTTTTTCCCTATGTAACAATCTTTTCTTCCATTATTTTTGCGCATGTATGTATGAGCAAGTGGCGTTGTTTTAGTTTTTGTCTAGTCACGGGTTATTGATACTATTTTCTTACCTTTGAAAACAAGCACATCTATAGCAATACTGCTATTCTCAAAATACCGCTTGATACTTCGTGCCAAAGAACCTGGATTCGTTCAAACCGTCTAACTGAAGGCCCATCAAAACGCGTCGCTTTCGATAAATGATGCCTGCAGCATGGCGGGATTTCACTTTTTTCACCCAAACACTTGCGGAGTGAACAAAAAAGTTCGTATATTTGCAACGTCAATCTTAGATTGGCTATCCGGGTAAGTTTCCCGCGAGGGGCAAGCCTTTATCGACACTACCCAAAATTAAAAGGAGCCGCAACAACAGCGGCTCTTTTTATTTTCCTTTCAAATACCTTTTCATGAAAAGCTGGTAGTAATTCGGGCTTAGTGTCAGGTCACGAGTTATCGATACTGTTTTCCTGCCTTTGAAAACAAGTACCTCTAGAGCAGTACTGCTGTTCTCAAAATACCGCTTGATGCTTCGTGCCAAGGAACCTGGATTATAGTTCGATGTAATGTTCAACAGAACTCGATTTGTTTGTCCAATGGATCCTATTAAACGATTTTCGGCACTCGTTTTTCCAGAAATGGTTTTCAAATCATAGAGTTTATACACTCCCTTCCGAATGAAAATGAAATCAGCAGTTCGCATGCCATTGGGATTTGGCAATATATAAACGGTATAGCCGCGTTTAACCGCTTTTTGTGCTGCGTTTATCAAGTTGGGGAAATCCTCCCTGCCTTCTCCACCAGTGATAAAAATTTTGGAACCGTTTTCATAAGGATAGAATTCATTGCGCGCAGCAATCCTTTTTAGCTGTACTACAAAGTCCGACCCACTCAAAGACTGCAAACTCGTTAATTCCTCAGCGATTCCTGGATTCATATTCTTTGTTTTTCACTGCAAAGGTACGAATTATACCGAAAAAGTCGGTTTATTCTCAGCTAATCTTGTCAAAAAAGCAAAACAATTGAAAAACTGGCATGCCAACAAAATAAACCAGCTACTGACCGGATGGAGGATAGTATAACGAAAAACGCCGGCGTTTCCGTCGGCATATTTCAATTTCGGTGAACCAAGGCAGGTTTGTACTGCGTTTGGCCTACGCGCCATAAGGTTACGTTTTGTCGCCTTAAGGTGGGAGCGAAACACGATGCAAAACTACAAAACTTTTTGAAAACCAAGTATAAAAACATGAAAAAAATCAAATCGATGCACTCGCGGCCACGGAGCGCTGCAAAGCTATACCACCACTGCTCCAACCACCATCAAGGCCAAGAATACAAACAAAGCAATGGTGATGATGGCCAAAACGCTGCCTAAACAACCCCATTTGCGTTCGCCATCAGGCAGTTTGTCGGAGAGCAGGCAAATTATTAATCCGACAATCGGTGTGAACAGGACAGACAAAAAGAAAGTCCAACCGAAACCAATCTTCCTTCTAGCGCCCAACAGTCCCACCAAGGCCGCCAAAAACGAGCCCGTCAACAACCCGAAAATCAATAGTGAAAATCCCATAGTTCTTTGATTTGTTGTTCCAACTCTTTACTCAAACAAACTCATCTCCCCCGTAGGCTTAATCCGCGTCTTACCCAAATGCTTGTACGCCAAATCGGTGCACTCGCGGCCACGAGGGGTGCGCATGATGAAGCCTTCCTGTATGAGGAACGGCTCGCAGACCTCCTCGATGGTGCCAGGGTCCTCACCCACCGCCGTGGCAATGGTGTTCACGCCCACGGGACCACCTTTGAACTTGTCGATGATGGTCGAAAGGATCTTGTTGTCCATGTCGTCGAGACCGTGCTCATCCACATTGAGGGCTTTCAGGCCGATGCGGGCGATGTCGATGGTGATGGTGCCGTCGCCTTGAATCTGGGCGAAGTCGCGGACACGGCGCAGCAGCAGGTTGGCGATACGCGGCGTGCCACGGCTGCGACGCGCAATCTCGAAAGCCGCTGTGTCGTCGATAGGCACACGCAAGATACCCGCCGAACGCTTCACAATCTTAGCCAACGTATGCGCATCGTAATACTCTAATCGTAAATTAATGCCGAAACGTGAGCGCAAAGGCGCGGTCAGCAGGCCGCTGCGAGTGGTGGCGCCAATCAAAGTGAAAGGATTCAGTGTAATTTGGATGCTCCGCGCACTCGGACCCGTCTCAATCATAATGTCGATGCGGAAGTCCTCCATGGCGGAATAGAGATACTCCTCCACCACGGGACTCAAGCGATGAATTTCGTCGATGAATAATACATCATTAGGCTCCAAACTCGTAAGCAAACCCGCGAGGTTACCCGGTTTGTCCAACACAGGGCCTGAAGTCATTTTCATGCCCACACCCAACTCATGTGCGATGATGTGAGAAAGTGTAGTCTTGCCCAGACCCGGAGGACCGTGCAGCAAAGTATGGTCGAGGGCTTCACCGCGTTGGGCGGCGGCCTTCACGAAAACGCGCAGGTTTTCAACCACTTGCTTCTGTCCCGCAAAGCTTTCAAACATGTCGGGACGCAAGGCGTTTTCGAGGTCTTTTTCGGCCTTCGACAAATGAGAGGCGTTCGCATCGAGATTACTATTCATGCCTTTGATTTTCGGCACAAAGATACAACTTTCGCCGGAAATTGGAATGTTATCAAAAAAATGTATCTTTGCAGCCTAAACAGAATGATGATGAAACGTATCCTATGCCTAATCATATTTCTTACCTTGGTTTCAGCAGCCGTTGCGCAAAGCCATGGCTCACTGAATGTTAACCAGGACAGCCGCGTTGAAACCCTTCTTGCAAAGCAACGTTCGCTTTACAATGTCGACAGCTCATTCAGCGGCTACCGTATTCATATTTTCATGGAAATCGGCAATGAAGCCTTGAAACATGCACAGGAGGTGAAAAGAAAATTTGAACGGTCGTTCCCCGACATCCCGATTTATCTCACCTATTCGGAGCCTTATTTTCGCCTGCGTGCCGGCAATTTCCGCAATCGCGTTGAAGCAGAGAAATGCTTGCGTCGCATTAAGCCTCGCTTCAAGGAAGCTTTTGTCACCTCAGACATGATTTATCGCCCGAAGGTAAGCCTATATAAAAATAATGAAGAATGACGCAAAAATGCGTCATTCTTCATTTTAGCCAGTTTTCCACGTTGTCAACGACGATGCCCAATCGAAGGATGAACGCCTCTTCGGTGGCGAAACCGATGTGCGGCAACATAACGAGATTAGGCGCATCAAATAGCGGGTTCTCTGGCTTCAACGGTGGCTCCGTGCCATAGACATCGGTAGCGGCACCTGCAATTTTGCCTTGTTTCAATGCATTAGCTAATGCCATCTCGTTCACGACGGGACCACGAGCCGTATTAATTAATACGGAGTTTTGCTTCATCAATGCGAAATCCTTCTCCGTGATGAAATCGCGGGTCTCGTTGTTCAAAGCGATATGCAGGGTGACGATATCGGATTCTTTCAAAAGCGTTTCCTTATCCACGAAGGTCACGCCCTCAACCGTTTTTGGTGTGCGGTTCCAGGCCAGCAC
>DAIOUZ010000022.1:0-225 GCA_036759285.1 Candidatus Limiplasma sp.
GATGGAAGGCAGGATGGACGTGCTCTGAGGCGTGATGTAGGTGTTGTCCTTGATACCAAAGAAGTTGGCAGCGCCAGCCTCGTCGATATATTTCTTCTCCTTGGCGTCAAGATAGAACTCGCAGGCATACTGACCACCATGGCAAGCCTCAACGTGCGGACGCAAGGAAGCGGCATAGTTGCCACCCACTTTGTAGGTACCGGTGCCAAGCGGGGCAGCGCGGTC
>DAIOUZ010000022.1:235-16274 GCA_036759285.1 Candidatus Limiplasma sp.
CCATGAAACCGCCCTTGAAGTAAGGACCAACGGGGGTCACGAAGATCATGAACAGATACTCGTCAGCGGGTTTCACACCTACGCGGGCGCCCGTGCCGATGAGCAGCGGACGGAGATAGAGCGAAGCGCCCGTCTCATAAGGCGGGATGAAGTCGGCATTGAGGCGGATGACCTTCTCGACAGCTTCCCAGAACTTTTCTTCGGGAACCTCAGCCATCATGATGCCCTGAGCGGAACGCTGCAAACGCTTGCAGTTCTCGTCCCAACGGAACACACGCACTTTGCCGTCCTTGCCACGGAAGGCCTTCATGCCTTCAAAGGCTTCCTGACCGTAGTGCAGGCAGGTGGCAGCCATGTGAATGTTGATACTGGTGTCGGAGCTGACCTCAAGTTCGCCCCATTGTCCGTTACGGAAGTAGCAGCGGACATTGTAATTCGTTGGATAATAACCAAATGTTAAATTTGCCCAATCGATGTTTTGCATGATGTTTTATGTTTTTAGTTGTTAGATTCTGTCGTTTTCTAAAAGTCCACGAAATTACAAAAAATTTCGATACGGAAAGCATTTCGGAAGAAAATTATTTTCTGCATCTTGCTTTTTTTGATTGCACACCATATATTTGCACCTTCAATTGAAAAGTAAGCGCGTATGAAACACAGATTATTACTTCTATCGACGATTGTTGCATTCTTGCAGATCAATCTTTTTGCTGAACATGTCAGCGCCGACAAGGCAAGTCAAGTTGGCATGAACTTCATGAAACAAAAGTACACCTTCAGCACAACGAGAGGCGAAACGCTAAAGATATTCAAGTCGATTGAACTCACCCAAGTTACAAACAGGAGTGTCGACAATCAACACTTTTACGTTTTCAACTTGAACGACAACCAAGGTTGGGTGATGGTGGCCGACGATGACCGTTGCACTCCTATCTTAGGTTATTCAAAATCAGGAGAGTTCGTGACCGAAAACCTTCCAGCCAACATGGAAGACTGGCTCGTAGGCATTAGCTCGGAAGTCCAGTATATCATTGACAATGATATACTTGCAGACAACGGTACCAAATCATTATGGAAAGAGCTTTTTGACGGGGTGTCAACGGAGTTCATCAACAGAGGCGAAAAAGTCGTCAATCCGCTTGTTCAGACGAGATGGGACCAAGCACCTTATTATAATGCCCTCTGTCCGTACGATTACCAATATGGCGAGCGCACCGTGACAGGTTGTGTGGCAACCGCCATGGCACAGGTCCTTAAATATTGGAACTATCCTGAAGTTGGCATCGGAAGCCATTCATATTCAACAAGTTCATACGGATCTTTGTATGCCAACTTCGGTGGTACTCAATACGATTGGAATAACATGCCGAACCGCGTCACAAGTACCAACAACGCCGTCGCCACATTGATGTATCACTGCGGTGTGAGTGTTGACATGAGCTATGGCGTGTCGGCAACCGGCGGTAGCGGCGCGTATGTCATTTCGAGCTATTCCAACACGGAAAATTGTGCCGAATTTGCTTTCAAAAACTATTTCGGATATAAACCTTCGGCGCATGGCGAGATGAAAAACAACACCAGCGACAGCCAGTGGAAGAACATGCTGCGTGCTGACCTCGACGCGTCGAGACCGTTGGTTTATGCAGGTTTCGGCAATGGAGGACACTGCTTCGTTTGCGACGGTTACGACAACAGCGACAAGTTCCACTTCAATTGGGGCTGGGACGGCCAAAACGATGGCTATTTCTCGCTTTCAGCCTTGAATCCTGGCAGTGGCGGCGCAGGCGGCGGCTCTTACAGCTTCACCAACAACCAGCAAGCCATCTTCGGCTTGGAGCCCAGCAATGGAAGCGGTGGCGGTGGCGGCGGTGGTGGAGGCGGCGGAGGCGGTAGCAGCACCAATGCCGACTTACGCCTTTATTCCGCTTTATCGGTAGAAAGCCAGATATGGTTCGGAAGCGACATCACGGTGACAGCAAGCATAGGCAACTGGGGCGACGATACATTCAACGGCAGTTTCTGTGCAGCGGGATTCGATCCCGATGGCAACTTCATCGATTTCATCGACGTGGAATCGTGCAGCCTTCAAGGCGGCTATTACTATAGTTTCGAGTTCACTACCACAGGCAACATAGTGTTTGTACCAGGCCAGTACCAAGTAGCCTTGTTCTACACGACAGATAATGAAAATTGGACCATAGTCGACGACGGAAACTATAACAACTACGGCACTTTCGAGATTTATTACTATGATGACATAGAGACCTATTCGGATTTCACCATCCTCAACAACAACGGCCGATTGATACAAGGTTCAACGGCGAGAGTTAATGTGGATGTGGCAAATACCGGAAACAGCACTTACTACGGCAATGTGAGAGTGGGTCTGTCGACATTAAACGGTGAGTGGGTGCAAAACATCGAAATCAAAAACATCAGTGATGGTTTAGGCTCCGGATTCCATTATAACAACGGCCTGACCTTCGAAGGCGTAATCACAGCAGAGCCTGGCACGTATCACATGGAATTGGCATATTATAATAACGGCTGGTATTACGCTGGTGCTTATTATTTCTCAAATCCAATCACCGTGGTAGTGGAGGCTCCGGAGATCAATGCCGACCAGTATGAGGTCAACAACACTCAGGCACAAGCCTATCAAATCGTGCCTTCGAACTGGTCAAACAACCAAACAACGATATATACCACAGGCTCCAATTTGCATGTGGGAAACGACATTGACTATTATAAAATCGAGTTACCTACGGGTCGCAACTACGTCATCAATGCGCGTCTGCACGACTCATACAACAGCGGCAATGGACAAGATTATACTGTCGACGCCATGTTTACCTATTCGACAGACGGCCAGAACTATTCGGCTGGAATTGATGATGTGATGGATGGAAACATCACCATGAGCGGAGGCTCTATTTATTTCGCTGTAACACCATATTTCTCTGGAATGTCCGGCACATATCTACTTGAGATCCATATCAACGGTGGCATCGGTGTTGACGAGGAATTTGCGACAAACCTCATTCTATATCCAAATCCTGTGAAAGACCTTCTTCATGTAAAATGCGACAACATGCGGCAATATGATGTCTTCAGCGTTGACGGGAAACTGATAAGATCGTCACAAGCAAACAACAACGAGAATGTCATTGATTTTAGCGGCCTCGAAAGCGGCATTTACATGGTCAGAATCACGAGCGAAAAAGGTGTCGTGACAAGAAGAATAATCAAGGAATAGGCAGTATGGATTCGAGGTAATGCTGCTTGATGCCGTATTGGTGTGTTAGGGTTTCTATCTGATTCAGAATGGCTTCCCTGTCCACACGTGCTTTCGTCTTCCGTCCCACCAGCAGCACGTTCTTCGGGGTGTGTTCCATCTCGATGAACTCCATGATCTGGGTCTTGTAGCCAAAATACTCCAGAATCAAGGCACGAATGGTGTCGGTTATCATCACGGCCTGACGCTCAAGGAAGATACCATAGCGCGTGATGGCGTCGTAACGCCCCGAGCGTTCCATTTCCTGACGAATTTGCTTGTGGCAACAGGGCGCGCAGACAATCAATTCCGCCCCTGCCTTGATACCCGATGCGATGGCATCGTCAGTGGCCGTGTTGCAGGCATGAAGTGCAATCAGAACGTCCAGTTTTTCAGGATGATACGCTTCAATGCTGCTTTCCACAAACTCCAAGCCTTTCAAACCCGACGACTTGATAATCTCGTTGATTTTCAACACCAAGTCGGGACGAATTTCCACGCCTTTGATGTCCACGTCCATGTTCAACTTTTGCGTCAGCAATTCGTAGAGGGCGAATGTGAGATACCCCTTCCCTGCTCCCATGTCGGCAATGTGAACCGTTCCCTCAAACTTTATCGGCTTGATGAGGCTCTCGACAATCTCGGCATATTTGTAAATCTGCTTGAACTTGTGCTGCATGTCGGCAGTAATCCTGCCCTCACGCGTCGTCAAGCCTAGCTGGTACCACCAAGGATTCGCGGGATTGATGAGGCGGGCCTTCTGCTTGTCGTGTTCCAGGTTCTGCTCGCGGCATTCCTGTACTTTCTTGGTCTGGATGTTCGCCTTGCCTTTGCTAGAAACCAACAAAGTGACATCTTCGCTCACGGTAAAAAGCACTGCATTCATAAAGCGCGAAGGCAACATTTCCTTCAGGATGTCAAGCATTTGCCCAGCATCATAGTTCTTCACTTCGTCGCGGCGCTCGTAGTGATATGTAAAAGCAAACAGGCGTTTTTCCTTAATCAGGACAGGCTTGACATAGATATTACGCAACTCGTCGTGCTTCAGCGCAGGCTTGCTCAGCGTCATCTTCACCAACGTGCTTTGCTCAGCGGCTTCAGCCACGCGGTTCAAGAATCTTTCAATGTTTTCCGACATGATTTATTGCGGCATGTGTTTATTCCGGCAATGCCACTGCAGGCCAGCCATAGTCTTGGAGCATCTTGACCGGCAAGTTGTGTTTCTTCACATAGTCGGCGACGAAATGCAGTCTGATGTCCTCGCGTTTCTCCTGATTGCTGTTGATTTCACAAAAGGCTTCATAATTATCACCAAAGATCCTCTTGGAACTTTCCAGATTGCCAGTGCCATCCTCCACCTCCTCGAAGCTCGTCACCTCATAGCCGTTATCCGTTCTTTTAAGATGCATCAGTCCAGGATGATTGCCACCCGAAACAGTCTTCAACGTGTCGCCCGACAGGTCATAATTGAAGACCCAGAAGTCGCCCCACACGAGGACATCGTACTTATTACCGTTGTCCGTACTGACGATGAAAGGACTTGTAATGCAATACTCAGCTTCTGCGTAATTCTTGCCAATCACGTTCACTAGATAGTTTTCGATAGCGACGTTGCAAAGCTCCTCCTCAGACACAACTTCTTCAACCTGGACGGTCTCCACTTGTGTTTCTTTAGGTTGTTCCTTGGCTTTCTTATTGCCACAACCAACCAAACTAACGCCGCAAATCAGGATGGCGGCAAGCATCCACAGTCTCTTAGAATGTTTCATTTTTGTTCGATTTTATTGTCATTGATTTGTGTCGGCAAAAATACAGATTATTTTGACATGAAAAAACGGTTCACCTCATGTCCTTCAAGACGAAGCAGGGCAATCTTATTATGGATTCCTCCGCCATAGCCTGTAAGGTTGCCATTGGTACCCATCACGCGATGGCAAGGCACGATGATGCAGATGGGATTCCAACCCACTGCACCGCCCACTGCTTGGGCCGACATTTTCGGAACACCCTGCTTTTGTGCGATTTTATTGGCTATCTCACCGTAAGTCATGGTTTTGCCAAAGGGGATTTCTCGCATAATGTCGGAAACCTCCTTCCGAAAGGGAGTGAGACCATCCATGCGATAAGCAGGCGTGAAATCGGGTTGATGGCCAGCGAAATAGAAGTCCAACCAGCGGCAGGTTTCGATGATGACAGATGGTAGAGATGCGCCATGGCAAGTCTCAACAGGACACGATGGATGTTTGCCTGCATGCTCAAACGAAAGACCTGTCAACACCTCGTCGTCGGAACACATCAGCAGGTCGTCGAACCCTTCAGGAGTAGGATAGCGAAATAGCCTCATTGTCTTTCCAGCCATTCCAAACCGAAATTATAGAACACCATCGAATATCCTAATGTGTCTCCGTCGGATTCCTCCACGTAAAGGCCTATGCTGTGGTCGGGAAGGATGCAGAGCGAGGAATAGGCGGCATCGTATGGGACAATGCACTTGCTCACGGGCCAAGTCTGACCTTCGTCATAACTGACATAGACGGTCACTTTCTCGCGGCGTTCCGGTGCGGGTAAAGAATGGAGCAGGATGTTCTTTTCATCACCATCCTTCACCGAGGAATAACGAATGATGTCGCCATCACAGGCCGTAGCCACGAGGTCGTTCCAAGCGGAAGTTTCGGGCTTCCATGTCTCGCCACCATCCTCGGAGATGTTGAACCAGCGTTCGCCCTCGTGGCGAATGCTCATCAAAATGCGACCGTCGACCAGTTCCACCACCTTGGCCTCATCGCCACGCTTAGAAGCCCGACCTGAGATGTGCCAAGTCTCACCGTTGTCATCGGAATAGACCGCATAGTTGCATGCGGCCCATTCCTCGGTGTCGCGGACAGCGAGGACGAACATAATGCGCCCAGTGGAGGTCAACAAACCGTTGCCTGAAGCGAAGAAAGCCGACCACCAGGTGCGGCTCACCTCATTTTGGCACTTCGCACCATAAAGCTCATCGGTGATATCTTTCGGCTCCGTCCAGGTCTGACCGTTGTCGTAACTTCGTGCAATATAGGTGTGCAGTGGATTATCGGGTCGACCTTGCCAGAAACCGCAACCGCCCACGAAAGCCGCCAAGAGGCCGCCTTCATCGTGCGTGCGCACCAAAGCGCAGTCGCCGAAGCCCTTCCCTACCCCTTGACCTTCAACGAGGGTATAAGGCTCACTCCAAGTACGGCCTCCATCGGTACTCCTATTGATAAGGATGTCAATATCTTCAGGCAGGTCGGCATCATTGAATTTCCGCTTGTCGGTGGCAATGACCAAGGAGCCGTCTTTCGCCGTGATGATGGCGGGAATGCGGTAATTCGTTGAGTTGTAATCGCCTGGGCGATAGATTACCGTGCGAGTGATTAGGGTATCAGGAACCGATTCCGTTTGTTGTTCAGGCTTGTTTGTGTTGCCGCAAGCGCAAAAAGTGAGGCATAGCGCAAGGGCGAAATAAGGTAAAAGTCTTTTCATATCGTTTAACTATTTAAATATCAATGCGAAAATCGTCATGTTTTCGTCGCTTTGTTCCAGGCGAATGTCGCCGTGATGCTTGATCATGATTTGGCGTGATAGGCTTAAGCCGATGCCAGTGCCATTGGGTTTCGTGGTGTAGAACGGGACAAAGATCTCATCAATTTGCCGTAACGGAATAGGCTTGCCGTTGTTGGTCACACGGATGATGGTCTGGTCTTCGGAATTAAGGTCAGCAGTAATGCGAATAGAATTAGCACCTGCTTGGATTGCGTTCTTGATCAGGTTGTTGAAGACTAACATCATCTGGCCTTCATCGGCAAAGATGAGTAAATCGTCAGCTTTAGCGTTGTAGGTCAAGGTAGCACCCTGCTCGACAGCTTTGGTCTTGTTGAGGCGCATCACGCGCTCCATCAACTCGTCGACCATCACGGCCTTGCGGACAGGCTGCGCCACCTGCGTAAAGCTGCGATATGACTCCACGAATCGAATCAAGTCTTTTGATGAAGTGGAGATGGTTTCCAAGCCCGCCTTCACATCCAGGTTTTCATCCTTCGAAAGCGCATCGCTCAACGAGGCAATAGGCGCGATGGTGTTCATGATTTCGTGCGTCATCACGCGGAAGAGCTTGCTCCACGAAGCCTCCTCGTTGACGGCGTTGCGGCGTTCAAAGATGCCACGAATACGATTCAGGGCGCGGTTCATCGCCGAATTGTCGCGAAAACGGAAGTTCAGCTCGCCGTCTTCCAAGGCATCCATCATGTACGACACTTTTTTTGTATCGTTGCGACGCACCAAATACCGCGTCAGCAAAACGGAAATAACGATGGCCGCCACCACAATCCCTATCCAAAGCCATGTGCTCATATTCCGTACTTTTTTAGACGGTTGTATAGTGTCGGGCGACTCATGCTTAAGGATTTGGCCACAAGGGTGAGGTTGCCATTGTATTTCTTCAGGGCCTCGCGAATCATCTTCTCCTCGTAGTCGGCGATGGTCGCTACATTCTCGTCCATCAGCTCTGTGTCGCTGAGTTTCAAGTCTTCGACACGAATCTGTTCCGTCTCGGAATAGATGACGGCTTTCTCGATGCAGCCGCGCAGCTCGCGAATGTTGCCACTCCAGCGGCAGCGCAGCAGGAGTTGCTTGGCCTCATCAGAAAGACACTGCGTCTTGCGGGGATATTCAGCGGCGAACTCCTTGACGAAAAGCTCAGCCAGACTGATGATTTCGTCGGGACGCTCACGCAAAGGCGGCAGGTGCAAGGGCATCATGTTGATGCGATAATACAGGTCTTCGCGGAAACTACCTTCCTTGACCATCGCCTTCAAGTCGCGGTTGGTGGCGCAGATGAGGCGGATGTCGATGGGTACCGTCTTGGTGTCGCCCACCTTGGTGACGCTGCGGTTTTGCAGCACGCGCAACAGCTTGGCTTGCTGGTTAAGCGGCAGGTTTCCGATTTCATCCAAGAAGAGCGTGGTGCCGTTGGCCTGCTCGAACTTGCCGATATGGTCGGCGTGTGCATCGGTGAAGGCGCCTTTGACATGGCCGAACATCTCACTTTCAAACAAGGTGTCGGTGATGGCTCCGACATCGACGCTCACCATGGGCTTGTCTGCCCGACGCGAGAGACGATGTATCTCGTTGGCCAGCACATCCTTGCCTGTGCCGTTCTCACCTGTAATCAGAATGGTGGCATCAGTGGGAGCCACTTTCTCCACCTCCTTGCGAAGCTTTGTCATGGCCTCGCTCTCGCCCCATTGCATGGCGGGTGAGATAAATGCCGTTTCAGACGGAGCGGTTTGGCGGTGTTTTTGGCAGGCATCTTCAAGGGTGGCAAGCAATTTGGCGTTATCCCAAGGCTTCACAACAAAATCGAAAGCACCGCGTTTCATGCCTTCAACAGCCAGGGCAATATCCGCGTAGGCTGTAAACAAAACCACCTCTATTGCAGGGAAGTTTCGTTTCAGTTCCGAGAGCCAGAAAAGGCCCTCGTTGCCCGTGTTGATGTCAGTTTCGAAGTTCATGTCAAGCAACACTGCATCGGGTTTGAACCTGTGCATTGTGTCCATCAGGATGTTGGGTGAGGCAATGAGCTCCACCTTGGCGAAGCGCATGGGCAGCAGGATCTTCAGTGCCGAGCGGATGCCGTCGTTGTCATCGACGACTAAGATTTTGGATTTGAGTTTGGGCATGAGTGTTCGTTATTTGGCTTTTTCAATTGCTATCGTTCCAACATATAAGTGCAGTATTTCCCCAACAGGTGCTCCATGGGCAGGTCGCCTTTCTGGTAGCGCTCGGCATCCAAAGCGAGTAGACGCTCCCTAACCTTGGTCTTTCCGTCGAGGATTGCCGTGAGATAAAAGGCTCCCGCTTCCTCTTGGATGGCAACATTGCTGAAGCGAGTCTCGATGGCGTCAGTTTCGCCGCCGTAATTGATGGAATAACTGGGGCGTTTGGCTCCTGGGATGTCTATGATAAGGATATGCTTCTCCAACAAGTCCTGGATATCACGAATAGCAGTGTCTTTTGAGCATTTGCTCAAGTTGGCCCATGTCTTGGAGGTGATTTTGGCTTCGTAACCGTCGAGGAAAAGATTCAGCGTGTTGGTCTGTCGTTCTGTCATCGGAACGCTGGCGAATCGCATCCAGAAGAAACTCTTGTTGAGCACGGTGCTCACCGTGGCTGATGCTTCGCGAATGGCGGCCAAGAGGGTGTGAAGGTACCACACAATCCACTCTGTGATGTCGCCGTCGCCGTGCTGCACCCGTTCTAGGATGTCGTAATAGTGGTTCTTGTCGCGATTGATTTCCGACGAGATGTTGTAGAAACGGAAACGGCTGTTGTCGCCACGGGCAAGGTACATGTCGCCAAGGATGCGCGCCAACCTGCCGTTGCCGTCCTCGAAGGGGTGGATGGAGACGAACCAAAGATGCACTATGGCCGAGCGTATGACGGGAGAGATAGGCTTGTCGGCATTATACCAGTCAATGAACTTGACCATTTCCTCTTCCACTCGGTCGGGAGAAGGTGCCATATAATGCACACGCTCGCGCCCCCATAGCCCTGAAACGACATGCTCCTCGTGAGTGCGGTACATTCCAACCTCAATATTAGAGCCCTCGCTAAAACCCGACGGGAAGAAAGCCGACTGCCATCCACAAAGCTTCTCCTTAGTAAGAGGCTGGTCGAAGTGCTCCATCGCATCGAGCATCACGGCCACCACGCCATCGACATAATGCGACGAAGGCGTAAACTTCATACCCTCAATTCCCAAACGGCGGGCTATGGACGAGCGCACCTCATCCACATTGAGCCTTATGCCTTCTATCTCGGAGGAATAGACCACATCTCGGGTCAAGTTCTCGGCCATGGCCTTCAGTTGGCTGTCGAAGCCCAAGTTACTCAATCGGCCAACCAGTTTCCCCTGTTCGCGACAGACTTCGTCCAAGGGCAAAGCCACCGCTTCGGGCGACCAACGGAAATCCGTCCAGTTCTCATGTTCGTGTATATACATGTTTCCGTGTTTTTGCGTCGTTATTCGGTCAATATCGTCGCATATTTTGCGGCAAAATTACAAATAAATTGTCGCAAAAAAAGGAAATAGAGAAGATTTTTTGACAACGATTCATTCTTTCTTCAACGCCATCACCAGACTCATCCTCTCATTTGTGCTTTTTGCAGAAAGCAATTTTTCCTGAATTCTGCTCATTGCAGAAAGCAAAACCAAACATTCTACTTTACCCTCTCTGCAACACCTCTGTAATCCTCTTGCTGCAAATGACCTGCACCACGCCGGAAACAATCAGCGCGAGGAGCAGGAAAGCCGCGAAGAACGACAACACGGCCACCGTCAGCACGAGGGAAACGGGCACATGATAGGCAAAGTCTTGCAGCCAATGCAACGAGAAATAGACTGACAACGCTGTGGCCGCAATGACAGGAAGAATGTACATCCGCAATCGGGTTTTTAGGTAATGCCCTTGCACCTCTCTGGTGCTGGCACCAAACACCTTGCGCACCGCCATATTGAGCGACTCCTGATGCAGATGATAGGAAACGACACCAAAGAAGCCGAACAAGGCCAACAGCATCGCCGCAAGGAAATACAACAACGATAAGTGCCCGACCTGACGTTCCTCACGGTAGAGTTCCTTCTCGCCCAAAAACGAATAGGAAAACACATCAGAAAAATTAAACGGACGCACCACTTCTTGAATATACGCCAAGGTCTGCTGTCGGTTTTCGGGCGCGATTTTCACCACGATATTCGGCTGCGCCTCTGGTCCATATTCCATAATAAGCGGCGAAACGGCGTTGCGCATGTCGGAAAAATGGAAGTCCTTCACCACCCCGACAATCCTCCCCGACGTCACTGTTAACGTCAAATCCTTGCCGATGGCTTCCTCAGCGCTCCAGCCCATTGCCTTGATTGCCGCTTCGTTGACCACATATTGCCCATTCCCTTCGTACATCCCATCAAAATAATCATCCAAATTCAAGTCCTTGCTCAAATAGTCGCCTGCCAACAACTCCATCCCAACCATCTCTTGGAAATAGCCATCAGTAATAAGTGACTGAAATACAGCATCGTTTCCTTCCTCTCGCCCTTCCCAGTCCACGTCACGGATGAAACCATTAGGCTTGGAAAAGTCACCCATACAAAGTCCGACGCTGTAGATGTCGGGGTTTTTCATCAGTTCGTCACGAATGGGTCCAACTTTGTAGCAGGGCGTTACCAGACTGTTGAGTGACACAATGTTAGACATATCAACGCCTTTGTCGGAATGTCGCATAAAAGTGAGTTGCAACAGAATTACAATCGTAAACACGGCAGCAAGCGAAGAGAGGCCCACCTGAAACACCGAACTTGCATTGCTGATGCGGATGCCTTTCAAATGTCGCATCTTGCCTTTCAGCACATCGGCGAAGGCCACACTGCGCAGGCAATATTGCCCGAAAAGGCTTGATGCCAAAGGCAACAGCACCAAAAGCGCAAGGCAGAAAAAGAGCAGCCATTTGTCGAAACGCAATTGCACGGGCACGCCTATCCACGACTGGAACGCGGGCAGCACCCCCCACACCGCCAACAAGGAAAGCCCCATCGCCACAAGGGTGATGAGCAGGGTCTCCAATAGGTTACTCGAAAAAATCCTGAACTCGCTGCACCCAAACACCCGCTCGACGACCCTATTTTTGGTTTGCTGCACCGAATACGACACATCGAGCGTGGCGCAATTCACGATGGTGACAGCCACAATGAGCAGAATGCCAAAGATGATAATCCAAACATACGAGGCATTGCCGTTACCCACACTTTCCGAGTCGTTGTAATCGGTGTGCAGGTGGATGTCGCGTAAAGGCTGGAATTCCAACCATTTCTGCTTGTCGTACTTCTCCGTTTGGATGTTGGACAAGCGTTTCATCTCCGCCTTGCTGAACAGCGCGTTTTCCCTCAGTTTGACGTAAATCGGCTGGGTTTCAATGATATTGCGATAAAGGTTCAGTTCGCCGCTGCTCAACGGCACCACTACCTCGAAAGGCAAGTGTGTGTTGGAGGGCACCTCCGCCACCAAGGCGACAGTGTAAACGGTCTCAATGCCCATATACGAATAGGCCAAGGGTTTCCCTAATGCCGATCCGTCATAGAGTTTCTGCGCCATCTCCTTGGAAATGGCTACCTCGTTGGGCTGCAAAATGTGATGCGGATTGCCTTCCACGATGGGATAAGTAAATACTTTGAAGAAATTGTCGCTGGTCGTCAAAGCCTTCACTTCAATGGACTCATTGCGCTCCATTTCCCTAACGGTACACGGATTCTGGGTGGTGCGGTATTGCGAATACGCTGCCACACATTCCTCCACCTGCGGCACGGCGGCAAGAAGGTCCTCGCGCAACTGGCAGACGGCACCAGGGTATTTTGTTCCAGTGGCCTTGTCCACCGAGACCAAGCGGTAAATCCGGTCGCCGTCCTCGACAAAACGGTCGTAGGAAAACTCGTGCAGCACCCATTGGAACAGCAAAGTGGCCGCTGTAATGCCAATCATCAAGCAAAAAGTGTTGATGAGAAAATGTTTGTGTTTGGGTCTAAGAATGGTATTGTTCATACTGTTGTTATTTCCATTTGATAAGATAAAATTGTCAAATAAAAAAGTGAGTAAACAATCTTCATGCCAAAATCACAAAACAATATGAATCAACAAAATACGATTTTGCCCTTTTGTAAAAGTGTAAAGTTTCTTTACAGTGAGTGTAAAGAAACTTTACAATCTATTTTTCCAATAATTCTTTTGCCAAGCGATTGAGTCCATTGGTGTCAATAGGTCCCAAGATGATTTCCTCGGGTTCGAGATCGAGAAGAAACTGCATATAGGTGGGCAAGGTGAGGAGATCACCATCTCGTCCAATGTTATAATCGCCAAATTTGATGAAGTGTTTCACACTATACTTCTCAGGGTGTTTCCTTACAGTGGCTATGCTTTTGGCTTGAGCGGTCCGAGCCTTCACCTCAACGGGGACGCATTCGCCTTTGTAGCGGATAAGGAAATCCAGTTCCATACCCGAATCTTTCTGGAAGTAATACAAACTCTGGCCTTTCTTGATTAGTGTGTCGGCCATCAGGTTCTCGTAGATGGCACCTTTAAACCCTCCCAGATTGCTCTGAAGGATGTCGACACGCGCAGCGGGACCCAACATAGCCACAAGAATCCCAATGTCGGCTGTATATACTTTGAAAACGTTTTCCATCGCATTGCCTTCCATTGGGAGACCAGTGATGCATGTGTTGTAACAGCGACGAATGATGTCGGCATCTTCCAGCCATTGCAGGGAGCCTTTGTAGTATTCACCTCGACCACCGCTTTCCACCTTGGAATACTGGTATTTCTTGTTTTCTTTGGCGAGCTGTTTGGGGATGGCGTTGAAGCAGGCGCGGATGTGAGGCTTATCTTTGTCGTCGGCATACTTCACCATGTCGGAACGATATTCTTTTAGTATGGACTTCCAGACCGCATCAACAGCATTCATGTTGCCAGTCTGCAGCAGAGCGTTCACGGCTGCGGGTAGTCCACCCACGGCCACATAGCGGTTCAGCAGTGTTTTCATGGCCGCATGGATGCCTTCCGGTACGGGTTTTTCCTCCTTCAGACAACGTTTCAAAGCTTCTATGACTTCCTCGCTCATGTTGTTTGCCCACAGGAACTCCTCAAAATCGAGTGGATACATCTCCACTATCTCCTCATAACCCACAGGAACGGAATTGCTGCCTTTTTCTTGATGGACAGAATTTCTGATACGTCTTCTCTTCTTGTCCTGTCCGTAACCTTGAACACCAAGCAACGAGCCTGTGGCAATGACATCATAGCGTCCGTCTTCATAAAAGAACTTCAGAGAGGTACGAGCCTCAGGACAGTCTTGGATTTCATCCAATATGATGCAAGTCTCATGTGGAACGAACTGGGTGTTTCGCATTTGGGCCGACAAGTTAAGGATGATGGTGTCCACGTCTTTAGATCCATAAAAGGCAGTCTTTCGTTCCTCTTGTTTGATGAAGTTGATATAAGCGACATGCTTGTAATTCTCATCGGCAAATTGCTGCGAAATAAAGGTCTTTCCACATTGGCGGATACCCATGATCACAAGTGGCTTGTGGCTTGGAGTGTCCTTCCAAACTTTTAAAGTATCTGAAATCCTTCTCTTTAACATATTGTTATATACCTTGTTTCAGGCAGCAAAAATACAATTTTCCAACGATTCTTCAATACTTTTCTGTTATTTTTCTAGTCACTTTTTACAATTTCACCGTTGTTTTTCTAGCGAGTTTTTCTATTTCACCGTTATTTTTCAAGGGAACTTTTCCTAAAACGACACACTTTTCCAAACGAAAAAACAACTATCTAACCCATTTTTCTGAACGAAATTTACTCCTTCTTCAACGCCATCACCGGATTCACCCGTGCCACGGAGACAATCTGCCACAGCACCGAGCCGATGGCAATGGCAAACGACAGCGCCACCGTGATCACGAAGATCCACGGATATAGGTCGATGCGATAAACGAAATCTTCCAAATAGCGCCCGCACACATACACCGCAATGGGAATGGCGATGACATTGGCGATCAGTATCATGACGATGTATTCCTTCAAGTTACGGCGGATTTCGCTCTGCATCGTGCCGCCAAACACCTTGCGGACGGCGATGGTCTTCTCGCGTTCTGAGGCGAAATGCGTGCTCATGGCCACAAGGCCGAGCAGCGAGAGCATCACGGCGACCGCCATGAAGAGGGCCACGAGACGCATCTTGTTTTTGGTGCCCTGCAAATCATGCAGCATCATGTTGTCGATAAAGTCCATCGACCAAGCTTCACAATAGACTTCCTTTTTGCTCATGTGTTTATCATACACCTCTTTGATGGCCTTGCTGGCCTCGGCATGGTCGCCGACAATCTCCAGAACAGGATGGAAATACACCCATTTGAACATCGGTTCTTTTCCAACAATCTGCCCCGCACCGAATCGCTCGTCCACCACATGCGCAGCATCGCTGATGGCAAAATCGCCCACCACGCCACACAGGTCATAGCCAACGTTGTGCTTGTACCACATTCCCAACGAGTCGGCATCGAACTTGTCCATCGGCATCCCCATCTGGGCTTCCAACAAACCCTGCGTCAGCAGCCATTGGCCCTCTTCAACTTGTCCGTACAACGCCTTGATGTCGAAGCCGAACATGTCGAAGGCCATAGTGTCGCACATCAGGTAACGCGTTGAAATCCAATTGTCGGGGTCGTTGAGGCGTTTCCAATTAGAACCCATCCAGGCACTTCCCGGACGGCCGTAGGAATGGCCAATTCGCTTTACGCAGGGCAATGCCCGCAAGTCGTTTCGAAAGCCTCGTCGCCAGTAAGGACGGAATTGATATAGAACAAGTTCTCGGTGCGACATCCGACAGGCCTCCGCTGCATGTGACGCATCTGCACCTCCATCGTGATGACCAAGGCAATCAGCACGATGGCGATGACGTTTTGCAGGACAATGAACACCTTCGACAGCACCATCTTGTTGCGGAAGCGGAACGCACCCTTCACCACATCGATGGGTTTGGCGCGCGACACCACTATGGCAGGGATGATGCCCGCCAGCAATGCCACGACCACCACAATCAGCAGATAAGAGAGCAGATAGAACGGAGAAAGCGAGATTTTGACAGCGAGGTCGCCGCCCAGCAACCTGTTGACTAACGGGCAAAGTGCCTCGGCCA
>DAIOUZ010000022.1:16284-23328 GCA_036759285.1 Candidatus Limiplasma sp.
ATCATCATTTCCACTATCGAGAGCCGCCCCACCGAGGCATACAGCGCCAGCGTGGCGCACAGCAGGATACCCAGCACCATACATACCGTAGTGAAGGCCAATGACTCCCAAAGGTATTTCCCGACGATTTCGCCTTTTGTCGCACCATGCAGCCGCCTCGTAGCCATCTCCTTGGCTCGTTTGCTCGTGAGTGCCACGTTCAGGTTAATGTAGTTGAACATTGATGAAATCAACAACAGCAAGCCTATGGCCAACAGGCTGTGCATCATCACTTTGTCGCCTTTCCTCAGACCAGTTTGCATGTCAGAGTAAAACAATTCATCCAGGCGCATCAGCTTTACCTTTGTATGGTCAACAGGGTAATCCGAACCTAAAATCTTCCTGTAGAACACCTCCACGGTTGAGGCCAGTTTCTCACTCACCGCCTCGCGGTCGGCATCAGGATGGGTCTTGACGAAAAGACAGACGTTCTCAAACATGTTGGCGGGACGTGCTGGACTGTCGAGGCCGCCAAAGAACGTCACGCCATCTGTAAGGTCCACATTGACAATCACATCGGGCATGTTGTAGAACAGCGAGGTGCCCATGTCGGAGATTACGCCTACAATGGTGAAGTCGTGCTTCATCACATGGATGGTCTGCCCGACCACATCGCTCGATTCAGAAAGGGTCTGGGCCAGACTTTTCGAAACGAAGGCCGTCGCCGCCTCGTCGATTTGGTCGGGATTTCCTTCCGCAAACTGGACTGGAAACATATTGAAGAAGTCACGGTCGCAACCCATCACATGCACCAGGCGCTTCTGGTCGCCACACTTCATCTCCGTGTCATAGACCCATCCAAACTCGGTGACGGCCTCTATTTCGGGGATGCTTTCCCCGATGGTTTCCTTCATGCCGTATTCGAACTTCAACAGGTTTTGGAAAGTGACGCCGTAAATCTCCTTGCGGTGCGGGTTCTCGCGCGTGACGGCAATATGCTGGCTCACATAGCAGAAGATGATGACCACGAAGGCGAGGCTGACAGACAGCCCCACGGCCTCGATGATGCTGTAAAGTTTGTTCCTGCCGAGGAACTTCAGATAACTACTCATAACTCTATAACGATAAAAATTGGCATTACCATACCATACATTGTGCCAAAATTATATCTTAATCAAAATCAGCAACATACAAAATCTCTCCTCAAAAAATTGTAAAGAATCTTTACAGTGAGTGTAAAGAAACTTTACAATGCAATGAATCAGTTCCTTGATAGCCAGTCGGCCAAATTTATGATTCGTATGCCTTCATGTTGAAATTCTTTCTGACGTGTTCTCGCAAGAAGAATCTTCGGATAAGCGTCTTTTATCTTCAACAGAGGTGACACTTCGCGTGTAAAGGTCTTTTCGCTTGAAATGTCATCAGATACCTGAAAGTAAAGCTTTTCATTTTGTTTCATGGCGACAAAGTCAATCTCACCATTGTACATTGTCCCGACGTAAACCTCATAGCCGCGTCGTAAAAGCTCAACAGCCACAATGTTTTCAATGACACGTCCGGTATTAAGGTTTTTTGTTCCGAGCCTTGCAAATTTAAAGGAATGGTCGGAGAGATAAAATTTATCATCGGTCGTGAGATACTTTTTCCCGCTGATATCGTAACGGCGAATACGGTAAAACGCAAAAGCATCACATAGATAACCAATGTATTTCCCGACAGTTTTGTCGTTGGTCTTGGTTTTATTCGAAGTCAACGTGTCGGCAATTTTCCTGATTGAGGTGATATTTCCGATGTTGTCCATAAGAAAATCAACGAGTTTGTTCAGCAGATTGACATTTCTAATCTTATACCTTCTTATAATGTCACGGACTATGAGGGCGTTGAAAACCTCGTCATTAATATAAGCATACTTCTCTTTGGCGGTCGTGTAAAGATATGAGCCCGCCATTCCGCCTTCTTCAAGATACGAATCAAAAGCAGCGTTACAATCGTTTGGTTTGTAATACGTTACATATTCGTTAAAAGAAAACGGAAACATTTTCAGCTCAAACGTTCTTCCAGTAAACAGCGTTGCAAGGTCGCTACTCAACAGAAAAGCGTTGGAACCGGTCACATAGATATTGTATTTTTCGGAAGCATGCAGGCTGTTGACGGCCTTTTCAAAGCTCTCGCACATCTGGATTTCGTCAATCATGACGTAATTGTCCTTCCCATTTTGATACGAATCCTCAATAAAATCATGGAGTTTGTGGTATTCCTGCAACGGCTCGAATTTCAAAAGGTTGAAATTGATGTGGATGATATTGGCATTCTTTTCCGACGATTTTATCTTTTCGATAAACATCTCAAGAAGTTTTGATTTGCCGCATCGCCTAACTCCAGTAATAACCTTTATGTCAGGAGTGTTTTTTGTATGCTCCAACTGTTCAAGGTATAAATCCCTTTTAATTAACCTCATGTCAATCATAGTATTACACTTTTCTATTTCGCAAAAATACAACTTTTTTGTTTTTGCGAAACAGAAAGGCTACATTTTTTCATTGTACCTCGAAAGATTGTACAGACGCAAAATTTGCGTCCCTACAAGATTATTCGTTTCTCAACGACTTCACCGGATTCACCGTAGCCGCCCGAAGGCTCCGCAAGGTGACCACGGCGATGGTGACTCCCAAGACGGCCAGCAGCGCGATAGCGAATACCCAGACATGCAGCGGCACTTGGTAGGCGAAGCCTTCCAAATAGCGCCGCATGATGACAATACTTACGGGCACGGCGATGACGAAGCACACCAATACAATCTTCACGAAGCGCGAGTTGAACATGGCCAGGATCTGCTGCACCGTGGCGCCATGCACACGACGGATGCCGATTTCCTTGCGGCGGTGCTCCGTCTCGAACATCACCAACCCGAACACGCCCATCAGCGAGATGAGGATGGCCAGTATGGTGAACAAGGTAACGAGTTGCGAGAGGTTTTGCTCTTTTTTGTATTGGTTTTCAAGGGCCTGACTGAAGGGTGTCACCTCGATATCAACGCCATCTGCTAAATCGGGGTCAAGGTTTTCGAGGGTTTTGGAGATGCGCTCCTTCAAGGCGGGGACATCCACGCCAGCCTCGGTGCGGATATACAGCCTCATGCAAATATGCCACGGATCCTGTCCGTAAACATAGAATGCAAAAGGTTTGATTTCTTGACGCAACGAAGCAAAGTTGAAGTCCTTGCAGAAACCGGCAATCTCGGCGACTTGGCCGTCATGGCCTCCTATCTGGTCTTCAAGGGTGATTTTGTAACTGTCCCTCGCTATTTCGTTGAAGATATAGGTGCCTGTGGATTGCTCGTCGGCAGGGGTGAAATCACGGCCTTCCACGATGTCGATACCCATGAAACGCAGGAAGTTCCATGAAACGGGATAGACATCCCAACCGGCATCCTCGCCCCGCACTTTACGCCCCCAACTCATGCGGTAATCATTTACGAAAGGCCCGTCGCCCCAAGCGATGTCCTTGATGGCGGCATCGGCCCGCAACTGGCTCTCCACGGCTTCGCGGTTGGTGGCAAGGTTCATCGACACCTGCGACTGCAACAGACATTCCTGGTTGAAGCCCATCTCGTGATTCATCATGAAACTGCGTTGCTCGTGGATGAAAATGGCACAGATAATCAGCACGATGGAAACGGTGAACTGCAAGCCAATCAAGCCGATGCGGAAGGCTTTGCCCTTTTGCGTAGCGCCGAAAGTGCCTTTCAGGGCGAAGGCGGGATTGAACGAGGTGGCGAATAAGGCAGGGTAGATGCTGGCGACCACCGAAATAAGCAATGCCAAACCGACGGTCAAGGCGACGATGCCCCAGTTTTGGCCGAAATCGAGCGAAGTGTCAATCATCGAAGCCAAGGTGGATTGCCTGAACAGCGTGACCACAGCCACCGCCAAGCCCAAGGCAATGACCACCATTAGCACCGACTCGCCCACCGATGACATCACTAACTGGAAGCGGCTGCTGCCCAATATCTTGCGTGTGTTGATGCTTTTCAACCTTAACGGCACCATGGCGAAGAAGAAGTTGATGTAGTTGATGAAGGCGATGGCCACCACAAAAATGGCGATGATGAGCAGGGTCATCGTCGTGGTTTTGTTGCCCGCCTTGCCAGGGGCATAATACGAATTGCTGTCAAAGTACATATCAGTCAGCCGAACGGGATAAAGCCCGAACTTGACATCGTTGTCGGTGAATTCAATGCCACCGTTCATTTCACTGAAAAATTGCCTGACACATGGTTTTGCGACTTCGGTAATCGCATTGGGGTCGGCACCTTTGCGAAGTTTCAGAAAATAGAAAAACGAAAACTCGCTCCAATCGTCAAGGCAGACATCGCCCAAATTGGCAAGCATTTCGAAAGAGGAAAGGTCGCTGTGCTTCGGCATGTCTTTATAGATGGCCACGATGGATATTTCCTGCCATGCTGAGCCATCGAAATACTTTATCATATCACCCACCTGGACTCCCAAGCGTTTAGCCGCCGATTCCGAGAGAGCGAAGCCCGTGCCTGTCAAATCGTCCCAATTGCCAGTCACAAGCTCAAAACCGAACACGTCGCGGGCGCCTTGGTTCATTGCAGATATAGTGATGGGCACAGGAGATTGTTCATCGCTGACACGAACAGTGATAAGATTGCCTGTGAATTTACCGCATCCACCGGCTTCGATGTCGGGGGAAGCGTTGAGCACATACTCTCCCATTGGACGGCACAAGTAAGAAGAATAAGCGCTTTGATTGATTTCTTTCTTGGTAAGGACATAAATTCTGTCGCTGTCCTTGAGTGCCTTGTTGTAGGTGAAGTCGTGGTGCACCTGCACGAGGATGATGTAGAGCGCGGCGAAGGCTGCCGTCAAGCCTAATATATTCAGCACCGACGATGCCAATGCTGTTTTTCCTTTTTTGAATAAGCGTGCCATGATACTTTATGTTTTTAATTGTTCTTTAATGATTTAACCGGATTCATCCTTGCCACGCGATTGCTGCTCATGACGACCACGGCAGTCACGATAAGCAAGACCGTCACTGCACCGATGACGAAATAGAGCGGCGAAAGGCCAATGCGCATGGCGAACAACTCCAGCCATTTGTCGGCGAGGAAATAGGCTATCGCCACACCGATTAAGGCAGCAATCACGGCCAGTTTCAGCACATCCGCCACGAACATACTGATGATTTCGCCCGCCACCGCACCGTTCACCTTGCGGATGGCTACCTCTTTGCTGCGGCGGTTGGCCTCGTCGCGGACAAAGCCTATCAGACCAAACAAGGCAATCGCCAAAGCAAACAAGGCTCCTATTATGAATGTGCGCCGCATCTGATACAAGTGGGTGTATTCCTTCTTGACCAATTCGGTGTAAGGCGTCACTTCGACATTGTTCCGCTCGGGCAGACATTCCTCGATGACTGCCTTCACCTTGGCGATGGCTTCGGGATTCACCTCACGCACTTTTACCACCAAGGTGTTCATCACCCTCGACCAGTCTTCGGGGCCATAGTTCCAATCCATGTTCCAACAGAAGCGGATGCTCGCGCGGTCGTCGTTGCCCAACATCGAGCCGATGACGTAATCTTCATAAACGCCACAAATGGTGTAAACATCATCGTCGCCATCGCTGTGCTCCGAAATCAGGATGTCCTTGCCTACAGCACCATCGCTCCAGTCGGCATAAAGGTTCATCTCCTTCACGAAACTTTGGCTCACGGCCACATCCTTCGGCTTTGAAGGCGCTTTGCCCTCTGTCAAACGGAAGCCCATCAGGTCGAAGAAGCCCTCCGTCGCCATGTATTGGTCGCACACGCCCATCAGATACTTCGTCGGGTTGTCGGGCAGCATAATATTATTCCCCGACGACTTGTACAAAGGGATGCAATAGGTCAGTTCAGCTGCTTCCACCTCGGGATATTGCCGCAGTTTCTCGGTAATCAGTATCAATTTGTCCTTATCCGCGCCTTTCAACGGGGAATACAACAAATGCTCATATTCGTAGCCCATGTCAGCATTCAACGCCCTGTCATATTGTCCATCGGCCACGAGGACCATAGGTAGCAGGATGGCATTGATGCCAATCTGCAACATCAGCAACGAGAGTTTCCAACGACGCTTGCTTTCCTTGTAGCCGCTGAAGGCCGTCGAGACGGGAATCCTGACGAACATCATCGCGGGAATGAGTGCCGAGACCAGGAAAATGAAAGCGATAATGCCGACAAGCACCCAACGGGTTTGCGGCACCATAAGGCTGGCGACTGGCACGCCCAACAGCGACTCGATGACCCCGCTGAAAGCCCATATCACCAAGGCCGCCACCGCCAACGAAGACAACAGGTTCAAGGCTGTCTCCTTGATGAGCATCCCGTGGATACTGCCTGCGCTGGCGCCGTAGCACTTCCTGACGCCCATTTCTTTGGAGCGGCGCACCACATCCGAAACCGCCATTAGCAGGTAGTTGAGCACCGAGACCAAAAGCAACAAGGCCGCCACCACCGAAAGAATCAACACATAGTTTTTGATAGTAGGCTCATGACGATGCATGGTGGCAAGAGGGGTTAGCGTGTACCAAATCGTGGAGCCGTCGCGTTCCAACTCTTCCAAAGGCTGGTGTGCCTCCTGCATTTTGCGGATGGCATCTTTCAATCCGTTGGGATCCACATTGGGCGCCAGCCTGACAAAGCCGCGATAACGGTCGTTGCCCAGCCAGTTGTTGATGCTCCACTCACCGAAGGCAGCAATGGCCGTCACGATGTCGCATTGTACGCTGCCATTCTCCGGAAAATCTTCAAAAACACCAACCACGGTCAGTCTTGTTTTCGGTCCCCAAACTTCACTGTAGATTTGTTTGCCGATGGCCTCGTTCACGCCGCCCAACTTCTCCGCAAAACTGCGGCTGACGGCGATGTCGCCATTGTACTCCTTCAAGGCCTGCATCGGGTCGCCAGCAAGAAATTCTCGGTCGAAAAAGTCGAAGAAGCAGGTATCGGCACCGATGCATAGGCCCGTGATGAGGTTGTTGTTTTCGTCATAAAGGTTAC
>DAIOUZ010000023.1:0-4946 GCA_036759285.1 Candidatus Limiplasma sp.
TGCCGACAGCCTGCGTGCCGTGAGCGACGACCTGCTGAAGCAAGGCTATCGTCTGAAAATTTATGACGCTTATCGTCCGCAGTGTGCTGTCGACCACTTTATGCGTTGGGCCGCCAATGTCAACGACACGCTCATGAAGCCATATTTTTATCCCGATGTGCCCCGAGACAAACTCTTCAAGTTGGGCTATATCGCTGAGAAGAGCGGTCATACACGCGGCTCCACGGTCGACTTGACCTTGTTCGATATGGCGACAGAAAAGGAATTGGACATGGGTGGCACTTTCGACTGGTTTGGTCGCGAAAGCCATCCTGATTACGGAGGCAATCCCAAAACGGGCAAGTACAAAGGCAATGCACAAATCACCGCTGAGCAGTTCCACAACCGCATGATTTTGCGCGAGGCCATGTTGCGTCACGGCTTCAAGGCCATTGACGAGGAGTGGTGGCACTTCACCTTGAAGAATGAGCCCTTCCCGGATACTTATTTTACTTTCCCGGTGAAGAGATTGAAGTGATGTTGTGAAACCATTACAGCTATGTCAGGACTTTTGGAATTCGATGCGGTCATTCTGCAAAACGAAGGTATGGATGCCGCATACGTGGAGGTGCCTTTCGACATCAAGGCCTTGTTTGGCAAGGGTCGCCTGCTGGTTCATGCCACTTTCGATGGTGTTCCCTACGACGGTCAAATCGTGAAAATGGGAACACCTTGCTTCATCATCGGACTGCGGAAGGACATTCGGAAACAGATTGGCAAGAGTTTTGGGGATACAGTGCATGTCACTTTTTGCGAAAGGTAAAACAAAGTTATGTCAGAACTGAAAACTTTATTATCCGGCAGAATCAGTGGAAACGATGCCAAAGCACTGGCTAAAGGAGACTTTAAAGAGGAGTTGTTTCAGTTACTTTTCGATGAAGACAAACGTACCTCTGATAACGCTGCATGGGTGATGACGCACCTGCCCAAGACGGTGGATGCTTGGCTGACCGAGCGACAAAACGTCCTCATCGACGAGGCCATGCGAACGGAGAGCACTACCAAACGTCGTCTCATCATGAATCTTTTGGAGAGAACCTCGTTTGAACAAGACAGTATCCGCACCGATTTCCTCGATTTTTGTTTCAATATCATCCTTTCCGACGAGCCCATCGGTGTGAAGACCTTGGCCATCAAGCTGACTTACGCACAAAGCGTCTATTATCCCGAATTGCTTGAAGAGTTCAACACCGCGCTTCAGATGATGGAGCAAGAGGTGTTACCTGCGGCCTTGAAGCATATTCGCAATAAAATGCTGAGGGAGAAGGACTTCGGTTGACAAAGGAATTATCTTTGCTTGATAAAACAAATGCGGTTATTATGGAGTTTAAGTGGGAAGATGGCTTTACTATAGCCACGAGAATAGAAGATGATGCCATCGTCGTGTCGGCCAATGCAGCAGGATTGCGGTCGCTGGCCAATCATTTCTTGGCACTTGCTGACGATGAGTCTAAAGGTGCTCACTTCCATCTTGACGAGTTCAACTCCTTGGAGGACCATTCCGTGGAATTGATAGTCGAGAAAACACTGGAATAGGAGGTCGGGTTTTGATTATTTGAAGCCGAAGAACTCTTTCAAGCCTTCCTTTTCTTTCAGTTCTTCGGGCGTGAAGCCGTAGTGTGCTGCCGCCGAAAGCGTCACCACGTTTTCTAGGAACTCGTCGTAGGACAGTTCGAACCATTCCTCAGGGATTTCGGTATGGATGGTGCCTCCGTCGTTGTGACTGCCGCCCCACCACCACGACTCGTCGAGCGAGGCCTGAAAGGTGCCGTCGTCCATCTTGTCGAAGGCATACCATGTAGTCCATTCCTTCATTCCTTCGGGTGTCTTGGGCCCCTCATAATGCGGAGCGGAATGATCCTTCGATGAATAGCCTGGCTCGCTCTTATTGGCGCCGCATCGGTAGACCAAGAAACGGTCGTCGGTCTCCATCGGGACTCGCTCCAGGGTGAAGTCGCCTTCTTTGAAGATGGGCCTCTTTCGGCCTGCAACACGGTTTTCCTCCTTCATCATAGCCTCGATGGCGCCAATGGGTTGCTTCGATTCGATGTCCTTCAGCAAGCCCTTTTGCGCCAACAGGTCTTTGCAGTCTTTGATGTCGCTCTCCCAGCTGGTGACATTATAGCTGTAAGTGTGGTTGTCGAGAACAAAATAAATCCCCACAAAATTGCCTTTGTAGGTCAGTCTGTATTCGTCTTTAATCCTAGCCATGATCTTGAGATTTTATTGTTTCGGAGCACCGCCGCCGAAGTCGTCGTAAAGGATGTTCTCGGGCGCGACGCCCAGATTGTCGAGCATATTAACCACTGCAGCACTCATCGGGCCGGGACCGCACATATAGTATTCGATGTCCTCGGGGGCACGGTGGTCTTTCAGATAGGTGTCGTACATCACATTGTGTACGAAACCAGGCGTATAGGGCACACCTGCAGCATCGGCAGCGGGGTCGGGACGGTCTAAGGCCAAGTGGAAATGGAAGTTGGGAAAGTCTTTCTCAAGTTGACGGAAGTCGTCAAGATAGAAGACCTCGTTCAAGGCACGGGCACCATAGAAATAGTGCATCTCGCGGTCCCTGACGTTCAAAGTACGTGTCAAATGCATGATTTGTGCGCGGAGCGGCGCCATACCAGCACCACCACCTATCCAAATCATTTCAGGCAATTGTGTAGGGCTGTCACACTGTGGCAGCCGTACATTATTGGCCGAATGTTCTTTCACATGGAACTCCCCAAAAGGTCCCGACATCAGCACTTTATCTCCAGGCTTCAGCGAAAAGATATAAGACGAGGCGATACCCGGATTGACGTTCATAAACCCTGAGCGGTCAGGTTTGAAGGGTGGCGTGGCGATGCGCACCGTCAGCATGAAAACGTCGCCCTCGGCAGGATAGTTGGCCATGGAATAAGCGCGCACAGTCGGCTCGGTGTTGACGCAACGCAAGTCGAACATCTTGAACTTCTCCCACGAAGAAAGATATTCAGCACCAATAAGTTCCTTGTCAAAGTCGGAGTATTTAATGTCGAATTTTGGTATCTTGATTTGGGCGTAAGAGCCGGGGATGAAGTCCATGTGCTCGCCCGCAGGTAGTTGCACCTTGAACTCCTTGATAAAAGTAGCCACATTGCGGTTCGAGACCACTGTGCATTCATATTCCTTGACATCAAGCACCGACTGCGGTACTAAAATCTTCAAGTCCTCCTTGACTTTCATCTGACAACCCAAGCGCCAATGTTCTTGGATTTGTTTGCGCGAGAAGAAGCCGACCTCAGTGGGTAGGATGCTGCCACCGCCCTCCACAACGCGGCATTTGCATTGACCGCAGTTGCCTTTGCCACCGCAGGCCGATGGCAAAAAGACCTTTTCGTCAGCCAAAGTGGTCATCAGCGAGTTGCCAGGCTGCACCTCCAATTCCTTCTCCCCGTTGATGGTGATTTTTACCTTGCCTTTGGGCATCAGTTTGTTACGCACCCATAGCAGCAGGGCAACGAGCAGCAGCACGATGCCTAGGAAAACGGCGAGACTTAATAACAGGGTAGTGGTGAGATTCATACGCTTATAGTTTTATGCCCATAAATGCCATAAAGGCGATTCCCATCAATCCTGTGATAATGAACGAGATGCCTACGCCTTGAAGTCCATTGGGTATCTTGGAATAGCGTAGTTTCTCTCGAATGGCGGCGATGGCCACGATGGCCAACAGCCAGCCAATGCCTGAACCTAAACCAAACACAGCCGCTTCGCCTACATTGCTGAAGCCGCGTTCCTGCATGAACAGCGAGCAACCTAAAATGGCGCAGTTGACAGCAATCAGTGGAAGGAAGATGCCCAAAGCAGAATATAGCGAGGGTGTGAAAGTCTCGATAATCATCTCCAAAATCTGAACGATGGCGGCGATGATGGCAATGAAGAGAATATAGGTTAGGAAACTCAAATCGACGGTGGCCAACTTTGGGCTGATCCACGCTAAAGCCCCAGGTGAAAGCAGATATTTGTCGATTAAATAGTTGACAGGAACGGTGACAACCAATACAAAGGTCACGGCCAAACCCAAACCTGCGCTAGTCTTGACGGTCTTCGATACAGCCAAATAGGAACACATACCAAGGAAGTATGCGAAAATCATATTGTCGATGAAGACTGACTTTATGAAAAGTTTGAACAATTCCATGACCATTTAGTTTTGGTTGTTTTCCTGCATTTCGGGATTTCTTGTACGCTGTATCCAGATGATAATACCGACCACGATGAGCGCCATCGGTGGCAAAATCATCAAGCCATTATTCTGGTAACCTGCTTCGTAGAACGACTGTGGGATGACTTGATAACCCAATAGCGTTCCCGAACCGAATAACTCTCGGAAGAAAGCCACTATGACGAGTATCAAGCTGTAGCCCAGTCCGTTACCCAAGCCATCCAAGAGCGATTCCCCGGGACCATGCGAGAGGGCAAAAGCCTCCAAACGTCCCATGATGATGCAGTTGGTGATGATAAGGCCTACATAGACAGAAAGTTGTTTGCTAACTTCGTATGCAAAGGCCTTCAAGAACTGGTCAATCATGATGACCAATGTGGCGACCACAACAAGTTGCACGATGATGCGGATGCGCGAAGGAATACCCTTGCGCAACAAAGAGATGATGAGGTTGGAGAGGGCGGTCACGATCGTCACAGAGGCTCCCATCACCAAGGCGGGTTTAAGTTGGGCGGTCACGGCCAGACAAGAGCAAATACCCAGCACCAACACTGTGACAGGATTGGTCTTGCGCAAGGGTTCTATGACGAGTTTCTTGAAGTTGGCCATGGTTTATTCTCTTTCTGTAAATTTCTTCAAATATGCTGAATATTTATCCAAAGTACTGTCAATCATTTCTTTAACCCCATTGGAAGTCTTGGTGGCACCTGTGATG
>DAIOUZ010000023.1:4956-23217 GCA_036759285.1 Candidatus Limiplasma sp.
TGATGGCATCGAACTCTATTGGGACTACAATGCCGTCGTCCATGATTTGTTTGCCAGCAAACTGGCTTTGGAACTTCTCTGTGGTGATCTCGCCACCCAAGCCTGGGGTTTCCGACTTGTGGCCAAAAGTGGCGCCCACCACGGTCTTACCATCGGAGGCGATAGCGAGATAACCCCAAATGGGACCCCACAGTCCGTTGCCTTGCATGGGGATGACACTGGTCTTTCGGTCGATGACAAACACTGGTAACCCCTCGTCGTTTTCGGTAGGGTTGCCGTTTTCATCCAAGAGGAATTCCGACGTGCAGTGTTTCTCAAAGAGTAGCGCCGCATTTTTTGTGTTGACATTTGGGATGCCCGCTGCCGTAAGGATGTTGATGCGCTTTTCGTTTTTCTCGTTGCGGTTTTGAAAGGGTTGCAGCCACAATGCCGTCACTGTGAGCAGCACCGCCACGATAACGATCAAGATAGTGGCGTATAAGAAGATATATCGGTTGCTGTTGATGTCTTTTTTCATTAGGCAGTGGTTTTTTGTTTGACAAGAGCGCGTTTTTGGCGCATTTTGATGTTGCGCGCCACGACACAATGGTCGATGAGCGGGGCGAAGCAGTTCATAAGCAGGATGCTGAGCATCATGCCTTCGGGATAGGCGGGGTTGATGACACGGAGCATCACGGCGAAGATGCCGATGAGCAGACCATAAATCCACTTTCCTGTGTTGGTCTGTGCCGCTGTGACAGGGTCTGTGGCCATGAAGACCGCACCGAACATGAAACCGCCAATGAGGAAATGGTAGTAGAACGGCAGTTGCATATATTCGTTGGCGCCAATGGTGTTGAACAACAGCCCCATGAGACCGCCACCAACGATGACGGAGAGCATGATGCGCCAACTGGCGATGCCTGTGAGCAACAATATAATGGCACCTAACAATATGGCGATAACCGATGTTTCACAAGTAGACCCAGGAATGGTGCCGATGAACATATCTAAAACGGAAGTCGAGGGATGCATTCCAGCGGCCAGTTCCGCCAATGGTGTGGCACTCGTGATGGCATCAGTACCCCAGAGGTCGGCGGCGATCCAAACGTTGTCGCCTGACATTCTAGTGGGATAGGCGAAGAACAGGAAAGCGCGTGCCACCAAAGCAGGGTTGAGGAAGTTCATGCCCGTGCCGCCAAAGACCTCCTTGCCGATGATGACGGCAAAAGCGGTGGCGAGGGCGAGTTGCCACAAAGGCGTGGTGACCGGCACAATCATCGGGATGAGGAAGCCCGTGACCAAGAAGCCTTCATTTACTTCATGATGACGTATCTGCGCAAAGGTGAACTCAATGCCCAATCCGACGATATACGACACAGCCAACATGGGCAGCATCCTCAGAAAGCCAAACCAGAGGCAGTACCACCAACTGGCGACGGTGCCCAACTCGTACGGCCAATTTGCCGAATGCAGTGAGGTCTGATAGCCGATGTTCCACATGCCGAAGAGCATAGCAGGAACAAGAGCGATGACCACGGTAATCATGGCGCGTTTCAGGTCGACGGCATCGCGCACATGGCATCCGCGCTTGGTGACCCGATTGGGTGTGAAGGCAAAGGTCTCGAAAGCCTCAAAAGTGCTTTGCAGCCATGCGAATTTGCCACCTTCCACGAAGTTCGGCTTGATTTTGTCGATGAAAAAACGCAGTTTGTTAAACATCACACGACCTCCTTTCTCAGTTTCTCTAATGCCTCACGGATGATGGCTTGGATGTCGGTTTTCGAAGTGTCGATGAACTCGCAAAGGGCAAAGTCTTCAGGCTCAACTTCATAGATGCCGAGGTTCTCCATCAAGTCGATGTCGCCGACGATGCAGGCCTTGATGAGTTGGGTGGGGTAGATGTCGAAGGGGAAGACACGCTCGAAGTTGCCTGTGAAGACCAGGGGACGCACGTCGCCGTGGGTGTTGGTGTCGAATTTCCATAGGTTCTCGAAACGCGGCAGGGTAATGCCCATGGGTTTGAAGGTGCTCTTGGGCATGAAACCGCTAAGGAACGTCCGCGAGAAGCTGAACTTCCTAAAACCTGGCATCAGCCAGCCCATGAAGTCGTAATAGTCGCCTTCGGGTAGAATGCTCACCAAATCGTCATAGGCACCGAGAAATCCGTCAACAGCGATTTGTGTGCCACTCAAAATGTCACCCGAAATGATGCGGTTTTCTTTCGTGGCATTGTTGACATCTATCTTGGGGTAATCGTTGTTTAGTAATTGCGCCTTGGTAATTTCAGCAAGACATACACCAGCCTTGACGCGGTAATAATGTGGATTCTTGATGTTGGGTCCAGCCACGGCAATGACCTTCTCGGGATTGTAAATGCCTGTAGTGACCAATTCACCCAACACGGCCACATCCTGTAGGTTCATTGTCCAGACGACCTCACCTTTATTAATGGGGTCGATGTGGGCAATTTGTGTACCGATGTTTCCTGACGGGTGTGGACCATTCACATAGTGTATTTCCACTTGTTGCTTTGCGCCATTGCGAGAAACGAAGCAATCCAGATGTTCTGCGAGCCTTTGTCCAGGCCTAAAACAAACATGCACTACCCCCTCCGTCAATTGCGTCAAAGCCTCAAGGCCTTTTTTCAACCATTCCTCTTTGCCTTGCATGACGAAATCATAATCAGGCGCCAAAGGTGCGCTGCTAAAGGCACTGACGAAAATGGCCTTGGGTTTGTCATCGGGATGGGCGATAGTGCCAAAAGGCCGCTGGCGCAGCATGGTCCAGAGGCCGCATTGCAGCATGGTCTCTTTGATGCCATCAGTGGTCATGGTTGTCGTTGCCGTTGGCGAGGATTTGTAATCCGAGCCTGCCAAACCCACGGATTTGAAATCCGCCTCAATCACCACCTCCAAAAGTTTCCGTTTCTCGCCTCTCACAATGGCCTTCACCTTTCCACTGACAGGCGAAGTGAAACGGATGCGTTCGTTGTTTTTGTCGCAAAACAAGGCATCGCCTACAGCCACGTTATCACCTTCCTCGACCAACAGACGCGGTGTGAGTCCCACAAAATCAGTGGGTTTCACGGCATAGGTCGAGATGCTCCGTGCATCGGTGAGACGTAGTTCAGCTGCTCCATTGATGGGGAGGTCGAGGCCTTTTCGTATGGTGATGGTGTCTGGCATCCCATTTCATTTTAGCGGCAAAGATATTGTTTTTTTGCTCGTCAATGGTCAAAATCTGATAATAAAAGACCTTGAATTCCGTTTCCTTATCGTCGTTCGGCATGAATTTTGAGTTTTTTTGCCGAACCAAAGCGAGAATTATGTACTTTCGTCAAAATTTTTGGCTTATGAGATCACGATTTAGACATGTCTTGATATTGGGAATGATAATCTTTTTAACTATCTCTGCATCAGCACAAAAGCATATTGAAAACTACGACCCTGAGGCACTTTTCAACGAAGGTGTCCTGTTGTTTCAAAACCAAGAATATGGTGCCGCGATTTCGGCGTTCACGCAATACCGTGCGCAAGTGGCAGATGCAAAGTCGCAACTTTACGTTGATGCTCAATATTATGAAGCGGTCAGCTCGCTTTATTTGGGTCAGGCAGATGGTCCGGCAAAGATTATCCGATTCGTGAACGACAATCCAGGAAGTACATGGGCTAAACATGCCAATTTCTTGTATGCCAATAATTTATTCAAGGAGAAGAAGTATAAGGAAGCGTTGGAGATTTATGAGAAGACGGATGCAGTATCGCTTACCACCGATGAGGCACAGCAGATGCAGTTCAATATGGGTTACGCTTATTTCCAGTCGGGCGAGTTGGACAAGGCCATGCCGCTTTTCCATGGCTTGATGATGAACGACGGAAAGTACAAAGATTCGGCTCGCTACTATTACGCTCATATTCAGTATGTAAAGGAAAGATATGCCGAGGCTTTGGAAAATTTCCGCCTTTTGCGTTTGAATAATGATTATGCCTCAGTAGTGCCAGCCTACATCATGCAGATAGACTACCTCAACGGCGATTACCAGTCGGTGATCAACGAAGGGCCGGAGTATATCCGTAAAGCCGACAAGAAACGTAAGTCGGAGATGGCGCATATCGTCGCTGATGCCTATTTCCAACAGAAGGACTATGACAAGGCTTTGGAATATTACCAAATCTACACCAAGAACCTGACTCGTGGTATCTCGCGTGAGGCCTATTATCAGATGGGGGTCAGCAAGATGATGAAGGAGAATTACAAGGGTGCCATCAGTGACTTGCAGAAAATTGCTGGAAGCAAAGACATTCTCTCACAATACGCCTCCTATTATCTGGCATCGTGTTATGCCAAAACGGATGAGATGAAATATGCCCGCACCGCGTTCTATACCGCCTATTCCGCCGGCTTCGATGCAGAGCTCAGCGAAGAAGCCTTGTTCGACTATGCCCGACTGAGCCTCATTCCTGGTACCGACCCATTCAACGAGGCCGTGGGACTCTTGGATAACTACATCGAAAAACATCCGCAATCGGAACGCAGGGCAGAAGCGGAAGAGATGGCTATCTATCTATTGCTCAACGCGAAAGAAAACGATGAAGCCTTGGAGCGTTTAGAAGCGATGCGGTCGAAAAGCACGGAGTTGCAGGCGGTTTACAACGACTTGTTGTATGCCACGGGCATCGACAATTACCAGAAAGGCAACTTTGATAAGGCACAAGTGTATTTCTCCAAAGTCTTGAACAGTCGTCAGTCGATGGTCAACAAGGCCGAGGCTTGTTTCTGGCTGGGTGAGTCGGCTTACCAAACCAGTGACTTTAACAAAGCGGGTAAATACCTCACTCAGTTCAAAGAGATGAATGCGGCCGCAAGCCTACCGGAATATGCACTTGCAGACTACGATTTGGGCTACATTTATTATCAAAAGCCCGATTATGATGCTGCCATTGGCCGTTTCAGACGTTTTATCAACTTGGCTGACGACAGCCAAAACGACCTGAAGACGGATGCTTACATCCGCCTCGGCGACTGCTACTTCATGGAACGAAGCTACAGTAATGCCATCAATTACTACGATTTGGCCACCCGCATCGGGAAACGCAATGCCGACTATGCTCTTTATCAGCAGGGATTGTGTTATGGCGCAAAAGGCGATGTGAATCAGAAGATTACCATGCTCAATGAGCTGTTGCAGGCTTATCCGAGTACACCTTATTATGAGCAGGCTTTGTTCGAGATTGGGAACACCTATCTTGTGCATGGTGACAAGCGCTCGGCTATCTCCAACTTTAACCGTCTCATCAAAGACAGACCGCGTTCGAGCTATACCCGTCAAGCGATGATGAAGGTGGGCATGATTTATTACAACAACAACCAATACGACCAAGCATTGGCCAATTTGAAGAATTTGGTCGCTTCCTATCCCAACACCGATGAGTCGCGTGAGGCCTTGAGCATCATCCGCAGTATCTATATGGAACAGAATAAGTTGGATGATTACTTTGGCTATGTCAACGCCAATGGTGGGCAGGTGAAGGTGACCCAACAAGATTCTTTGGCTTTTGCCAATGCGGAGATTTTCTATCTTGACGGTCAGTATCAGAAGGCTCAGACTGCCTTACAGTATTACTTTGACAATTTCAAGCGGGGCGCCTACTTGCTGAAAGCCCATTATTACGGCCTCGAATGCGCCGAGAGGGTGGGGACTCCGGAGCAGGTCATCACACACCTTAATTATATATTGTCGCAGCCTGACAACGACTACACCGACAACGCCCTGCTGAAGATGGCGCGTATCGAATATGAAAATGGCAATTATCAAAAGGCAGGCGAGTACTATGAACGTCTGTCACGTATCACAGAGGAACCGCTTAAACGCTTGGAAGCGCTTGAAGGCAGCATGAAGAGCAATTTCTTCATGGGTAACTATGACAAAGCCATTGAGATGGGGGAGAGCTTGCGCGTGTCGCGTGACTTGACCAATGAACAAGTCAATCAAATCAACCACATCATGGGCAAGTCGTATTTTGAGAAGGGCAACTACAGCGCTGCCATTGAGAAACTCGACAAGAGCGCCCGCAACGACAAGTCGGTGTACGGAGCCGAAAGCGCTTATTACTCCGCCGTGGCCTCCATCAAGATGAAACAGTATGATGAAGCCGAGAACAAGGTCTTCAACATTTCTGATAACTTCTCAAACTACGATTATTGGGTTGCCAAGTCGTTCATTGCGTTGGCGGATGTGTATGTGGCCAAGGAGAATTACTTCCAGGCCAAGGAAACGCTCCGCAGCGTCATTGACAATTACAAAGGCAACGACCTGAAACAAGAAGCTCGCGCCAAACTCGCCGAGGTGGAACGCAAGGAACCCAAGGTGGGCAGCAGCAACGGCATTGAACCTATAGAACCATGATAGTCCCGGAGAGACTACCTTAATACACCCTGGGACGCAGTCCCAGGCTCTAATAACAAGACAATGAAGAGACACATCATAATAGCAATCCTGGCCCTAATGGCCATCCCAGCCTTCGCCCAACACGATGAACAAGTCACTGTGGAAGGCAAATATCGTCCCAAGGTAAACAAAGTCAATAAGTTGGTGCTGCAACCCGAAACGCCACAGCCTTCGTACACTCTCACCAGTTCGGAGGTTAATCCCAAAGAGGCCAAGCAGAAGTTTGCCCTTGATTTGGAGAAAATTGCCCCCACGGCATTCGCGGCAAAAGACGACAAACTTGTCACCCCGACGCAGAATTTCATCATGGCCGGTATGGGAACTAGCCTGTCGCCGTTGTTCCTGTATAAGCACAACTCTTTGTTGACCAAAATTTTAGGTCTTGGTGTAGGCATCAAGCACAACTCCTCTTGGCTCAACATCAAGGACTACGCTCCTTCGAGTTACATGAACAATGCCTTTGACATCAACCTCACTACGAGTAAGTTCGATGGCCTACAGCTAGACGGTGGCGTGTATTACAACAATGACATGTATCATTTCTATGGCATCAATTTGTTGGAAACCCCGTTGACGGAGGACGAACTCGCCATCTATGCCCCAAAAATCACATACAACAAGGTCGGTGCCCATGTTGGCTTGGCTTCTACGACAACTCGAGTGGGCGAGTTGAGTCATGATGCCCATTTGGACTACTTCTATCTGCTTGACCGAGAACATGCTATCGATTTTGGTTATTTACTGGGCTATGCCAATAATTTTTGGGGTGACAAGAACCATCCGCAAAAGCTGGGCATGGATTTGGGCTTCCAATACGATTATTGCTATGGACAGGAAGACAATTTGTTTGTTGTCGACCGTATCATGTTCAAAGTCAATCCTTTCTTCGAGATGAGCGATGAGTTTTACCGTTTACATCTCGGGGTGCGGCTGGATGGTGCCACACGCGATTCGGACGAAGACAAGTTCCTTGCCGTTCGTCCCGATTTGAGTGGAAGCTTGTTCGTTTTGGACAAGAAACTGGAGTTTTACGCAGGTCTGAACGGTGGTCGTAAGTTGTTGCGTTTCAGCGATGTTGTTGACGAAAACCCATTTGTTTCTCCTTACCTCAATCCTTCGTTATGTGTTCAGAATGTGAAACTAGGCTTTGAGGGTGGTGTTCGTACCAACATCATGGAGATTGTGGATTTGCATTTGGGCGTGCGTTATCGTCACACGGACAAAGACCCGCTCTTTGTGTATCATATTCCCGAAGCAGATCTTCTTCCTCCCGGTTCAGTTCCGGTTCTGAACGCTTTTGATCTTGTTTATGACGAAACCCAGTTGGTGACCGTCATGGGCGATGTCCGCGTCAAGATGCGTAATAGTCTCACTGCAGATTTGGGCTTTGCCTATAATAGTTGCAAGCCTACTGTTGAGGAATACGCTTGGTATCGTCCCACCATGGAAGGCAAGCTGAAACTGACGTACGACCTCAACGACAAGCTGTCTTTCAACACCGTTTTCCTCTATCAAGGCGGTCGCTATGCCAAGGTGTGGGACGGTGTGGTCGATTGGCAGAACTTCAATTTCACAGCTGAAGGATGTCTTCGACCTCAGCCTCGGTGCGGATTACAAGGTGAACGACCAGATTACGGCCTTCGCGCTATTGGATAATGTGGCGCATCAGAAGTACCAGTTGTACTACAACTATCCCGTCACGGGCATCCAGTTCTTCGCTGGGGTGAAGTTGAGGTTCTAACTGAGATTCAAACGAAAACGCCAATCGATTCAGACCGATTGGCGTTTTTTGATTCTAACAAGGTTAGTGGATGATTAGCTATGCATCGGCTTCAGCAAGTCGTTCACTGTCTTCACGGGGTTGAAGGTCTCGATGGGCACTTCGACGAAGATGGTGATCCAGTCGGCCATGGCGCCGTTCCAGAGGCCTGGCAACTCGAGGGCTTTCAGCTCGCGGCCGTCCTTCGACTTGTTGGAGATGAAGCCAGTGTTGGCATCCACATAGTCGGTCAGGTGGAAGGCCTCGCCTTGGTAGTTCCAGCAGCCACACACCAGGTCGACGGGGTTAAAGTGGGTCGAGCCTTGGAAGATGGCTTCTTGTTGGGCGTTCTTGTGGTCGATTTGCGACGACTCGATGATTTGCAGCGACACCTCATCGTCCAGGTTCTTCACCCAGAAGGGACCGCCACCAGGCTCGCCTTCGTTCTTCACCATGCCGCAAATGCGCATTGGTCGGTTGAGCTTATTGTACAGATAGTCGATCTTCTCGATTTCGTTGTAACCATTCACGAAGTCGGGGATATCGATCATCAAATCCTCCTTGGCAAAGCTGTAGACTTCGGCCAACTCTTCTGCCGAAACGGCGCCTTGGTCGAGCATCTCGAGATACTCGAAAGTGCGTTGCTGCAAGTGGAGTAGGAGACCCGCCAACACCTTTTTATAGACGATGGTCGTCTCGGCCTTGGTCTCGGGCACGATGTTGTCGATGTTCTTGATGAAGACGATTTCCTCACCGAGGTCGTTCAGGTTCTCGATGAGCGCGCCGTGGCCGCCTGGACGGAACAGGATCTTGCCATTGGCCTCGCGGAACAGATTGCCTTCTGCATCGATGGCCACCGTATCGGTAGACGGTTTCTGGCAGGAATAGCTGATATCGTAATGCACGCCGTATTTCTTCTCATAGTCGGCTTTCAGAGCGCTGACGGTCTTTTTGAAAGGTTCCTCGTGCTCAGGCGAGACGGTGAAGTGCAGCTTGGCCACGCCTTCGTTGTCGGTGGCATAGCGGGCGGCTTCTACCAGATGCTCTTCCAAGGCCAGACGGTTGAATCCGTCATAATGGTGGAACTTCAGCAAGGCCTTGGGCAGTTTGCCGTAATTGAGGCCGTCTTCTAAAAGCAGGGCTTTCACGACGTCCACCTTACGACCTTGTTGCAGTAAACCATCAATGTCTAAGCCATAAAGGCGTTTGGCAGCGGCATTGAGGTCGTCGAAGAAAGCGAAGTTATGGATATGGGCGAAGAAGATTTCTGTGAACTTGGTCTCTTCGGCAGTTTCGACGAAGGCGAAGAGGTCCTTGAACATACGCGAGGCGGCACCTGAGGCGGGCACAAACTTCGTGAATTGGTAGAATTCCTTGTCGGCGTCGAAGACGGCAGTCATCATGTTCACCTGTTCTTCGTCCATGCGCAGGATGCCGTCGCTGAGTGTGGCGGGTCGCATCAGTTGGACATATTGCGTGCCTCTTTTCAGTTGAGCGACTTGGTTTATTACTTGATTTTCAGTGATGTTTCTTTCTGAAAGCTGTTGAAGGTCTTTTTCTGTAAGCATAATGGTTGATTTTAAACGCTTCAAAAATAAGAAATTAAGTAATGCAATGAAAAAAAATATCAAAAAAGTTCTCAAAGTGGTCACAGCATTGAAAAAAGTTGTATCTTTGCAGCCGATTTTGAGCCCAGGTGGTGAAATTGGTAGACACGCCACTTTGAGGGGGTGGTGCCGATTACGGCATGCAAGTTCGACTCTTGTCCTGGGCACTGATTCCAAGCCCCGATGGCGGAATTGGTAGACGCGTACGTTTCAGGTGCGTATATCGAGAGGTGTGCAGGTTCGACTCCTGTTCGGGGCACCACAAAACAAGAAACCCTAATTGATTATCAGTCAGTTAGGGTTTTTCTTTTCTGGTTTTGCCGACTTTTTGCCAACATTACCCAAAATTAAGCTATCTTTGCAGAGCGAAACAACAAAAAAAGCAAAATAATGACAAAGAAGGAAGAAACCCAAAAGGCCAAGGAAATGAAGGCTTTGTATCTTGAGCTTATAGCCCTCTTGCTTAAAAGAGCAGGGCTGAAGGAAGAGGATATTTATAACACAGCCATGAAGTCGTGGGCCTCAAAGAACCTGGATTTGCTTACACCCGCTGAGATGAAGAAATACCACGAAATCATCGCATGATGGACAGCAACCGCATATTTGTCGACACCAATGTCATTGTTGGTGCTTGGGCAGGCAACAACGACGACGACCGTTGCTTGAAGTATCTGTTCTCACTCAAGGGGAAACGTCTTTATATCTCTACCTTAAGCATCGCGCAGTTCGTTTCGGTTTACCAGAAGAAACGCACCAATGACGAGATTCGCAAACAAGTGAAATACTTGCTATCGAAGTTCAACATGGTGGGATTTGCTGAGAAAGACGTTGAGGTGGCCATAGACGAGGCCTCTCACGACATTGAGGATAACATTCAATATGTGCTTTGTCACAAGGTGAAATGCGGCCATTTCATCACCAACAATATCAAGGACTATTCCGGCTATTTCCTGCTCAATGTGTTAAAGCCAAGCCAGATCAGGCAAATTAACCAGTAATCAGAATAAACTAAGTATTTAGCCTTGTTTTTGAATTGTTTTCAAATGCTCTTTAATTGTCCCCAATGGCTTGACTTTGTCAATGCCAAATTATCATAGTCTTTTCTACAAAAAAATCTCAGACATTTTGCCGTGCAATAGTCTATTGTTCTCTTTGTCATATACGATTACATCATCCATAAATGAAATAGTGTTTCGCCTATTACGCCTAACGATTTCATCAGTATTATACCACAGATTGATTACACAAATAGATTCTTGAGGTAATGACTTTTTCTTTTTGTCATTTACTCCAAGTTCGTTTTTGTATGTTCTAATGAACAGAGTCTCAACAATATCAATGTTTTTGGGTTTTTGGTCATCTTCATTGCCAAACGCACCAATCCAAATGTTTTTATCTTTGAAATTTGCAAACTCTCTAAAATGTTCATGCCTGTCATTAAGCCTTTTGTCTATGCCGTCATTCTTTTTATGAATGCCTAAATACCGCCTCCATTTTGCATTACTTCTATAACGAGCTTCAAAACAATATAGGTTGAAGCAGTCCAAATCAAGAGTGTTATCATTCCACTTAAAACTATTTAATTCTTCAAGTGAATGAAATGGACCGACCCATTGAATTGTAAAAGTACAATTTATTGTATCCATATTTGTGAGGAAATAGAATTATGTCTTTCTCTCCATCCCTGGGAACGGCTTTCCAAACACTTTCGGAAACGGTGTCTCAAACTCCATATCCTTTTTCTTATAAGGATGATGGAAGCATAGTTTATAGGCGTGCAAACACAAACGCCCTAATGAGTTGTCACCGTTGCCGTATTTCGGGTCGCCGACCACGGGGTGCCCGATGTCGGCCATATGGACACGGATCTGGTTCTTGCGGCCGGTTTCCAACTGCAATTCCACCAAGGAATACCTCGGATTGGAATAAAGTGTCTCGTAATAAGTTTCGGCGTACTTGCCTCCGTTGTCCACAGGGCTGGAGTAGGTAATGAAAGCCTTGTTGTCCTTCAGCCACGATGCCACCATGCCTTCCTTCTTCTCCATGCAACCACACACTACGGCCACATAACGTCGGTCGTAGACGGTGTTCTTCCAATCTTCCTCAAAAGCTAAAGCCACTTCCTTGCTCTTGGCGAAGAGCATCAGCCCGCTGGTATCGCGGTCGAGGCGGTGAATGGTGTGGGCGCGACATCGTTGCTGGGTGTAGATAAAGTATTCGTTAAGAATGCCTTGCGCGGTGTCTTTCTCCTTAGTGGGGCTGTTGGTGAGCAGACCTTCTTTCTTGTCGATGACGAGAAGGTATTTGTCCTCGTAGACGATGTTCAGCCAGGGGCTGTGAAAGCGTTCCTTGGCAGTGGGCTTGCCGATTTCCACGACCATGCCGGGCTCAAGGGCAAAGTCAAACTGCGTGGTGCGCTGGCCATCGACCGAAACGACCTTGTTAGCCAACATACGTTTGGCCTTGTTGCGACTGATGCCATCCATTTTCTTCATTAGGAAATCCATCAGTTGTGTCGACTCCGACACGTTGAATTTCAGTGGGTTGCTTTTGGAATGCGGGACTTTCTTGTCGTCTTTCTTCATGGCTCAAAAGGGTTAAAATGGGATGGGTTCATCGGAGGTGATGGATGGATTATAGGAGGACATGCTGTCGTCATTGTTCATCTTTGAACTGTATACTTGTGGACTGTCAAACTGGCTATTGGGACCGATAGAGGTGAAACTGCTGTTGTCGAAACCTTGTTCCATTTCCTCGAAACGAGCATATTGGCCGACAAATCTCAATTCTACCTCACCCAGTTTTCCGTTACGATGCTTGGCGATGTCGATAACGGTATAGCCTTTAGGCTTGTCTTCTGAATCCACGCCATCTTTGTAATACTCAGGACGATAGATAAACATCACCATGTCGGCATCCTGTTCAATGGCGCCCGATTCACGTAAGTCGGAGAGGATGGGTTTTTTCGATCCTGGACGTTGTTCCACGCTACGACTCAGCTGAGATAAAGCAAGGACAGGAATCTCCAACTCTTTGGCCAGACTCTTCAACGAGCGCGAAATGGTGCTGATTTCCTGCTCACGGTTGAGACCTTTGTCGCCTTTGGCGGTCATCAGTTGCAGGTAGTCGACGAAAACCATCTGGATGTCATGCTGTTGCTTCAGTCGGCGACATTTGGCACGTAGCTCGAAAACAGAGAGCTGTGGTGTGTCGTCGATGAAGATGGGCGCGTCGGTCAGCGGGGTTACTTTGGTGTTTAGTTGCTGCCATTCGTATTCGGCCAGATTGCCTGTGCGCAGTTTGTCGGCAGTGAGTGAGGTCTCGGTTGAAATCAGACGCGTAACCAGCTGAACTGAAGACATTTCCAACGAGAAGAAGGCGACGGGCTTGTGATGCATGACAGCTGCATTACGAGCCAAATTCAAGGCGAAGGCTGTCTTACCCATGCTGGGACGGGCGGCCAGGATGATGAGGTCCGATTTCTGCCAACCTTGCGTGATTTCGTCAAGTGCAGTGTAGCCCGAAGGCACGCCTCTCAGTTTGTTGTCAGCATTTTTGGCGTTCTGTATCTCCTTAATGGCTCGACAGACCAAGTCCTGCATTGAGTCGTAGCTGCGGCGCAGGTTGTTCTCGCTGATATGGAAGAGGTTGCTCTCGGCTTCATCCAACAGATCGAACACATCGGTAGTGTCCTCGAATGCCTTGTGAATCATTTCGGAGGAAAGCATAATCAGTTGACGCTGAATATGTTTTTGCATGATGATACGGGCATGGTATTCGATGTTGGCCGCAGAAACGACGCGGTTGGTGAGTTTGGAGATATAATAGGCACCGCCCACCATCTCCAATTCGCCACGTTGTTTCAATTCGTTGGTAACGGTAAGAATATCAATAGGTTCTGATTTTCCGAATAGGGCTTTTATGGCGGCAAAGATCTTCTGATGCTTGTCCAAATAGAAGGCTTCGGGCGATAAAATGTCGATGACCTCGTTGACAGCTTCTTTTTCCAGCATGAGGGCACCAAGCACGACTTCTTCGAGGTCAGTGGCTTGAGGTGGGATACGCCCTTGACTGGCAAATACTTGGTCGGGTGTCATCAGATTGCGTTTCGCAGTGTCGCCGAAAGGTCGGCGTGTGATAGTATCGGTAGGCATGGTTTTGTATTTCTCTGTTCGTTTTGAAATGCAAAAGTACGGATTAAAATTTGCCCCGATGAACGTCTTTTCTAGAAGTTATCAACTACTTGAAAAGGAGTTGATAAGTTTTTGCAACGATTTCATTCTCAATGATTAAGTCTTCTCTTGCCTGTTGATAACTTAGGAGGTCGTTGCTGGTAGCTTCAATGAGAATTCGGCTGTGTTCGAACAGTTTAACCTCGGAAAAAAGTGCCGTTTCAAGGCGCTGCAGGGTGAGCCCCCGCTTGATGGCTGGATGGTAGAAATGCGCCTCTTGCAGCACCTCGAAGAGGTTAAAAACCTTGTAGCCTACGGTCTGATTTTGGATAATCTCGTGACGGAGTAGGGTGGTGGTCAGATTTTGTGGTGTAAAACATACAACCAACTCATAATGAGAGAGTTTCTCAACGAGCAGGTCAATAGATTCTTTCCAACGGTTGTGGTCGTCGAAGCAATCCCAAACAAAACAGCCTTCTGCAGCCATGTCATTCCCACATTGGCTTGTGGGCGGCATGGAATCTATGGCTGCGTCCTGCTCATATTGACCTTGCAAAGCAAAAGCCAAAATCATCTCCTCGTAAGGCTTCGTGCTATCGAGTTCCGGCACAGCGGGACGGTGAAGCAGCAGATTGAGATAGGCTACCGATTTGGGCTTGGGTTGTGGAGCCAACGAGTAAAGTGTCTTGTAATCAATATAATACGAATTGGTCTCCAAGGCTTCAATCTGATGGGCTTCTTCTGAATTAGACTCGACCTGTTGGAGCATCTTGGCGTTGGTATTCACACCATTGAAATAGTTTTGGAACAGGGCTTCATCGTCCATCGCGGTGGTGAAGAGGAAACTGTTTTTTGGAATGTGTTTCCAGCAATGGCCTTGAAAATCACAAGGATAAGGATTGTGACATTGCGTCCCGATGTCGACCAATGGCGAATGAGGTAGTGCGACCACTTTTTTCAATCGTTCCACATTCTCTGCGACAAAAACCTCACGTTCAACGACATACTCCATTACCGAATCCATCTTGAATAGCTGCTTCACATCGATAGAACCTTCTTTTACATAGTCCCCATTGAGATACATGAGTTTGAAATCACTGAGCGGTACCCCGCAGCCGTGCAGGACATAGTATTGCAAGGCAGCATCGTTATAATAGGTGTCGCTAAGCCGCAGTGAACTTTTCACCTCTACAGCCAACCATTTGTCGCCGTCGCGGACGAGTATATCCAACATGATGAGTGTGTCATTATACTGAAAAACAGCTTCATACATTACTTTGACAATGGGATTGCCGAGGTTGACTAGGGTTTCTTGCACCTTTTTTGGGAACTGGGAAGGTGAATTGGGTGACATATCAATGCCGCCAGGGAAGACCTCATGTGCGAGTACACCCACATCCGTACCACGTTGGAACTTGGCCCTTTGCTCAATGCTGAGCTTGTCGCGCAGATAAGGGTGCTTTTTCTGCATGTACAATGCCTTTTCGCATTGTAAACCCTTGATATAAGTGGATTTGGAAAGGATGTGCATGCTCAGTTGGTGTAGTCCACGCAGTCTTCAGGAATCAGAGGGAGGTAATTGTAACGGCGCATGAGTTGTGCAATGGCCAAAACATCCTTCTGGCAGTAGGTCTTGATGCGTTCCAAGTCGTTTTCCTGCCAATACACACGGCCTACCTCGCTGCCGTTAATGTCGTCTTTTGGTGTTGGGATGTCCAAGATGGCGCAGAGTAAGTCCAAAGAAGTATAGTTCTTGTAATCACCGAACTTCCAGAGCTCCATGGTGTCGATGAAGTTGGTCTCCCAAGGCTTCTTACCTGCAACTTGCAGAATCTTAGGGATTTGAATGCCGTTGATAAGCATTCTGCGGGCAATGTAGGGGAAGTCGAACTCCTTACCATTGTGGGCGCATAACTGGGCATCGGGCGCACTATAGTAGCGGTTCAGCATGTTGGCAAAGTCGCTGAGCAAAGCTTTCTCGTCGTGGCCATAGAACGACTTCAGACGGAACCGTTGGTCGTTAAAGAAACCCACCGAAATACAGACGATTTTGCCGAATTCCGCATAGATACCGGCACGGTCATAGATGTCGGCAGGAGTGAGGTCGGTGTTGTCACGGTTGAGTTGTTCAGCCTTGTGCGACCACAGTTTCTGCATCTTTTCGCTGAGTTGGTCGTATGTTTTCTCTTGCGAGACGGTCTCGATGTCTAAGAAGAGGATTTTGGAGAAGTCTATCATATCAGTTGTCAGTTATTAATTGTTCAGTTATTCAGTTAAGGTCCCTGAGCCTGCGGTCGCTGAGCTTAGTCGAAGCGTCGAAGGGCAGACCTAAATCATGTGGTTATCTAATTTCTTGAAACCCATCATATTTTCCTGTCGGTTCAACACTTTTAATCTTCATATCCGTAATAAATGAATAAGGTGTGCCTTCACCGCAGAGCAGGGTGAAGCGGTCGAGGTCTTTTTCCTCGCCTTCGGCTTCAATGTGAACACTGCCATCGGCACGGTCATTCTCCACATAGCCCAACACGTTGCATTGCAGCCCGTAGCGGTGCACGTAGCGGCGAAAACCCACATTGAACACCCGACCGTAAATCCTTATGGAATAGGCTTTTGTCATAGGGCGAATTTTAGTCCAGGAATGTTTCTGAGTAAAGCGTATGTACGCTCAAGGTGTTCCTTGCTCTCGATGTCAATATTGTAACAATAGCTGAGGTAATTGCCTTTGCCACTGCTTCTTACGTTGACGAAGCTGTGCACGGCTTTCGCCTCGGAAAGTGCTTTGCTGATGTTTTGCTTGGCTTCTTCCTGAGGAATCTCGGCTGCGATAATCAGTTTGATGTCGAAGTTCTGCGGGTAAACGACTTTGTCTTGTGGTTTTGTCATTTTTATTTGTTTCTGAATTGCAAAGATATGAAAATTGTCATGATATTTCCAATTTTTGAATGGATTGGCGAAATCTTCCGTTTGGGTACAATTTTTGTCGTATTTTTGTGTTCTGAAATCAAAAGTATTGGTGATGCTGAGACTTTGGCTGACGATAAAGGTGTTTATCAAAGGTATGATCATGGGAGCCGTGAATGTGTTTCCCGTATCAAGTGGTACGGCATCGCTGATTTTGGGCGTGTTCGAGCGTTTTGTCAATGCCATCAAAGCCTTGAACCATAAGAACTTCAAGTATCTTCATAAAGGCGAGTTTAGTGAGTTTGCACAGCGCACCGACATCAAGTTTCTGGTTACGATAGTATTGGGTCTCTTGGCAGGCATGGTGCTGACATCCGTTTTCTTGAAACAGACTTTGCAATCCTACGAGGTTTATACTTGGTCTTTTTTCATCGGCCTTATTCTCGCTTCAGTGGTGTATGTGTTGAAACGCATTGAGAAGCTGAATGTCAAAAACATTATGTTGGCTTTGCTGGGATTGGCGATTTCGTTCATGCTGTCTATCAAGTCGAATCCTTATTCCAACGATAATTTCCTCTATCTTTTCCTATGCGGCATCGTAGGAGCTACGGGCATGGTGGTGCCTGGGGTCTCTGGCTCTCATCTCATGCTACTGATGGGCAACTACGAACTGATTGTCACAGAGGCCATTCCAGCATTAACTAAGGCTTCCACATTCATGCATGGAGCAAGAATCCTTCTCCCGTTTGTGTTGGGTGCGATAGTGAGTATCGTTTCGTTCTCCCACTTACTTTCGTGGCTCATGCGCGATTATCGCGATGGTACCCTTTCTGTGCTGGTAGGTTTCATGCTGGGCAGTCTGCCTGTGGTGTATCCTTGGAAAGAGCCTACCGCCGACATGATGGATTATGTGTTCCATCTTCCCACGTGGAATACCGAGCTTCTGATGGCGGCTGTAATGGTGGCGTTAGGAGCGGTTTCGGTCTATATTTTGGAACTGATGGCCCGCCACACGGAAAGGAAACAAGCGGAACGTTTACAACATCCAAAACCTACAAGACATGGCAAGAAAACTCAATAGAATCGAATTCACACTACGCGAAGGCGAAGACTTTATCCCTTTAATCTCCTTGCTCAAAGCCTGCGACGTGGTGTATTCTGGTGCCGAGGCCCAGGAGGTCGTCACAGCGGGCATGGTGCTCCGCAATGGCGAGGTGGAGACCCGCAAACGGGCCAAGATCACCGCTGGGGAAATCATTGTTTTTGAGAATTATGAAATCCTAGTCGAGGGCTGGGATGCGTAACAAAGGATGCAAAACAAAAAAATCGCAACCCGAATTGACATGAACCCCGAAAGTTGGACAAAAAACTTTCGGGGTTTAATCATGC
>DAIOUZ010000024.1:0-6561 GCA_036759285.1 Candidatus Limiplasma sp.
CTCAATCCTAAAGGCACAAAAAAAAGAGGATGACTACTTTTTAGTCACCCTCTTTGGCTTTTCAGCAAGTGAAACGATTATTCGCCTTGTTGGGCTTTCTCTTGCTTCTCAAGGTTTTCCTTCAGTCCGGCAAGGACTTCGAGGTCGCCGAGGGTGCTGTGCTCAATGTTGTCATTGATTTGCTTCACAGTGCGCTTGGCTTGCTTGGCAGCCTTGTCGGCGGCCACTTCCTCAGCGCTCTTGGCGGGAGCTTCCTTCTCTTCCTCTACCTTAGGCAGAGCAAGAATGATCTTCTTGCTGTCCTTGTTGAACTCAAGGACCTTGAACTCGAGGGTGTCGTCAACCTTGGCGTTGGTGCCGTCTTCCTTCTTCATGTAACGGCTGGGGCAGAAGCCTTCCACGCCGTAAGGCAGGCTGACCACGGCGCCCTTGTCGTTAGCGCTGATGACGGTGCCTTGGTGCATGGAACCGACGGTGAAGACGGTTTCAAACACGTCCCAAGGATTCTCTTCGAGTTGCTTGTGGCCGAGGCTGAGGCGGCGGTTCTCCTGGTCGACGTCGAGGACAACGACATCAATGGTCTCGCCAACCTTGGTGAATTCGGCCGGGTGCTTGATCTTCTTCGACCAGCTGAGGTCGCTGATGTGGATCAGGCCATCGACGCCTTCTTCGAGTTCGACGAAGATACCGAAGTTGGTGAAGTTACGCACGGTGGCGGTGTGCTTCGAACCAATCGGATAGCGGTCGGTGATGTTGGCCCACGGGTCGGGCATCAACTGCTTCATGCCGAGGCTCATCTTGCGCTCCTCGCGATCGAGGGTAAGGACCTTGGCTTCCACCTCGTCGCCCACCTTCAGGAAGTCCTGGGCGCTGCGGAGGTGTTGGCTCCATGACATCTCGGACACGTGGATGAGGCCTTCAACGCCAGGAGCGATCTCAACGAACGCACCGTAGTCGGCGATGACAACGACCTTACCCTTGACAGTGTCGCCCACCTTGAGGTTCTCGTCGAGGGCATCCCACGGATGAGGAGTGAGCTGCTTGAGACCCAAGGCAATACGTTTCTTGTTGTCGTCGAAGTCGAGGATGACGACCTTGATCTTCTCGTCCAACTTGACCACCTCTTCGGGGTGCGTGATGCGGCCCCAGCTGAGGTCGGTGATGTGGATGAGACCGTCGACGCCACCGAGGTCGATGAACACACCGTAGCTGGTGATGTTCTTGACCACGCCTTCGAGGATCTGACCCTTCTCGAGCTTGCTGATGATCTCGGCCTTCTGGGCTTCGAGTTCGTCCTCGATGAGGGCTTTGTGAGACACAACCACGTTCTTGAACTCTTGGTTGATCTTCACGACTTTGAATTCCATCACGCTGTCAACAAACACGTCGTAGTCACGAATCGGCTTGACGTCGATTTGCGAACCGGGCAGGAAGGCTTCGAGGCCGAACACTTCAACGATGAGACCACCCTTGGTGCGGCTCTTGACGTAACCGTTGACGATTTCGCCACTTTCGTAAGCTTCGTTGACGCGATCCCAAGACTTGAGCAGCTGGGCTTTCTTGTGAGAGAGGATGAGCTGGCCGTTGGGACCTTCTTGGTTCTCAACGTAGACTTCCACCTTGTCGCCCACCTTCAGGTTGGGGTTGGTACGGAATTCAGCAACAGGGATAACACCATCAGACTTGAAGCCGATGTTGACGACCACTTCGCGGTCGGTGATAGCCACCACAGTGCCTTCGATGACCTCGTGGTCGGCGACTTGGCTCATTGTGCCAGCATAACGCTCTTCGAGCTTGGCGCGTTCGTCAGCCGTGTAGTTGTCAAACTTTTTGTGTGAGGATGTCCAGTCGAAATCCTCGGCGGGAACGGGTTTCTGCTTCGGAGCTTTAGGAGCCTTCTTAGCGGGGGCTTCCATGACTGGGGTTTCTTCAACGGCCTTTTCTTCTACCGGCATGGCCTCGTTGATGATGTTTTCGTTTTCTGCCATTTGTTTCTTAATGTTTTTATTGTACTCGCAAGCGTTCCAGACATCCACCTACGAGGAGGTTAAACTTTTGATTTACAACTCAAACTGCTGATTCTACAATCAACCTGGACTGCAGTTTGAATTGGGCTGCAAAGATAGAATTAATTTCGTTTCGATTTACATTCTAACGAATTATTTTTCAATCTTTTTCACAAACCCCACAATCATCTCCAAAACCTCCGGCGAAATGGTCTCGTCAATAGTGAAATATTCATTAGGTGAGCCCGTCTCGCAATGCTGGAAGAGATGGTTCAAGTCGGGCAACTCGCGAAGAGTGAGGTTGGTCTTGCCGTGCTCGACGATGATTTTCTCGTAGCCAGGCAAGTTTTGTGAGGCTATAACCTGCAAATCCTTTGAACCATTAAGCAGCAAAGCAGGACAGTTGGTTTTCACGATGGCCTCTGTGGGGTCATATTTCAGGAAATAGTACATCCACGGCATGGACAATTGATTCACCGTTTGCTCAGTCAATTCCTCGTTGTAGCCCCAGCCCTTCACCAACTGGCGCAAAAGGCTATCGGCCTCTTCCCTACTGTTTGAGGTTTCAATGATGTCAAACAACTGCGCATTAGTGTTACTGCTGAATTGAATGGCCTCCTCTGTCATTCCCGAAGCCCTTAATATGGCCTTCTGTTGCTCTTTGAGTAACTCCACGCCATTCACAGCGGGACCTGCCAAGGAAACCAAAAACGCCACCTCTGGACGACGCGCCGACACCATGAAATTGATGACACCACCCTCGCTGTGGCCCAATATGCCCACACGCGAAGCATCGATATGCTTTTGTTTACGCAAAAAGTCAAAAGCAGATTCGGCATCGTAGGAGAAATCCAATGAGGTTGCGTTCTCCACTTCACCTGTTGAACCGCCCATACCACGGTCGTCGTAGCGCAACACGGCGATGCCATTTCGGGCACAATAATCCGCGATGACCCAGAACGGACGGTGGTTCATCAGCTCCTCGTCGCGGTTTTGCTGACCGCTGCCCGAGACGAGCACCATGGCTGGGAATGGGCCATCACCATCAGGAATGGTCAAAGTACCAGCCAAGGTATTGCCTTCTTTTTCGTTGGTAAATTGCACCTCCTCAATTCGATAGTTGAAAGGTGGCTGAGGGTCTTGCGGACGAGCTTGTCGCTGCTCTTTCTTTTCTGCTTTGGCAAGGTTGAGCGGAAAAGTCATGCCGTGTTGCGTGAAATTGCCTTCGATAGCCGAGTCTTTCAGGATGCCAGAATATGAGGCACCCATTGCATTCATTTTCAGTTGCAGTTGGCCATCTTGAAAAGTGATCTCGTCTACAGGGATGTCGAATGCGCCTTGCGCGGGGACATCCAAAGTTGCGGAATAGCCATTTTCAGCGGTTTTGATGTCGAAAACCATTTCCAATTTCTGCGCGCCAAGGTCGATTTGGCCTTCCCAATAGCCCTCGATTTGGGCAAAAGCGGTCTGAGCTGCATAGAACAGCAATACGATTAATAGATTAGTTTTTGTTTTCATAAGTAACTGTTCAAAATTTAACTGCATATTATAGATTCCCCTAAAGGGGAATGGAGTTAAGTCATAGTTATTAAGCGGCGGCATGAACAAATTGACTGTTCGTACACCCTACAGGCCGCCGCATGTAGAAAAAATGAATGAGCTCCATTCCCCGTTAGGGGAATCTCGACAATTTGTTTATGTAAACTAAATCTGCTCATCTACTTAATTTATAGATTTACAAATTTCTTACGGCATAAAATCATCACGCGTGCCCATAAACATCCGAATCCATCCAAAAGGTGGGATGATAAGGAAACACACGGCAAACCATAACCAGAACGATTTGCCTCGCCTTCTTGCGACAAGCCCGCCTAAGACAGCTTGCAACACATAGACTACAGCAACCAGTAAAATGATCCATTCTTCTTCTCTCATTTCTTTTTCCTCCCATTCTTTTTTAAAGCCTCCGCGATAATCCACTGCAACTGTCCGTTGACGGAGCGGAACTCGTCGGCAGCCCACTTTTCCACGGCTTCCATCGTCTCCGCATCCACACGAAGCAGGAAGGTCTTGGTATTTGCACTATTTTCTTTTTCCTTTGCCATAATGATTACCTTTCCTTTGCTTTCACTTTCGAAATCATTTCCATTGTTTCCTCTTCCGTAGCACAATTGAAGTAATACAACTTGCCGTCCACAGTGCGCACTTCGAGGAGCGGCCCGCCATCCGTGCAGACGAACAACATGCAACTTTCGCCCCCTTTCTTGCGGAAATGCCCAATGGCAACATCATCAGTGGCTATGCCGTTAGTACGGATGGGGAAACTGGGCCAGTCGGTCAATATGTTGGCCTCGGTAATGTCGTTTAAGGCAATCGAGGCACTGTAGCCGCTTCCTTTGGCCGTGATGTAATCCCCTGACACTTCAACTGTTGCGGGCTTGTTGCCTTTGAAGAAGAAAAACAGTATTACGGCAAAAGCCACAATGGAAATGATGACACCTATCCAGTTTTTCCGCCTTTCCTTCTTGCCTTCCTCCCCTTGCAGGCCCAAGTCGTATCTTTTGCTCAACAACATGCAAGCCACAACAAGGGCCATCATCACCACGACAAGCACGATAAGATGAACGCCCATCGGGACATGCACCATGGTGGACAAGCCGCCAAGCAGCATCATCGTCGCGCCGCAGATGAGGAACACATTGCGAAAAGCGCGCTTCAAGCCGTCCAAATCGACCTTGGCCAAACGCTTCTTCGACATGGTGTTCACGCCTGAAATCAGCATCGGGAAACGATAGACCGCCAAGCCCGAAAGCATCAAGATTACACCCATTATTAAATCAGTCCAAAACATAGTTTTACTTTTTACTCATTACAATTCCATAATCATGATTTCAATTCCATGAAATAAGCGACCAAAATGCAAACAATCACCACAGCAAAAAGCACCCACTTCCAAACCTCGACTTCGCCCGTAATCCTTTGTCGTCCAATCATAAACAAGACTACTGAAACAGCACCTGCAACCAGCATGAAAGTGGAGGCATCCATGCCAAGGAAATAGGCCAACAAGCCCGAGAGGATGAACAAAATTCCCGTCACGAGATAGTTGATGAAATAAAGCCACTGTAGTTCAGGGTTTTCGACCAAATCCTCATAATATTTGGACTTCCATCCTTTCTTGGAAAACGGTTCCCGATTCCAAATCGAAAAGAGCCGGAAAGGTTTCCTGATGCGTGTCTTTTCGGGAAAATACCTGATGCTGAACGCATAGAGTATCGCAAAAACACCTATTACTATGCTAATTAGACCACTCATTTTTTTTGATTTAACGTGGAGACGCAAAGCATTGCATCTCTACAAGTTGACCATTTTATTTCCGATTTTTTCTTTCAGTTCTTCTATCAGTTGCCCAGTCTCCTCCGGCGTTTTCCGATTAACGAGGATGAGGCCGAATTTCGTGTACATCTTCAGATAGGGTGCCTTTTTGCCCAACAGGTAAAACTTAGCGTCGGAGCCGTCTTTCAGGCGAAACACACCTTTTCTGCCACCCACGAAGCCATGACCCTCCTTGCAATACCTGATGTCAGGCAAAGCATTGACAACCAACACTGAATCAATGGCTTGGTAATGAATTTCCGTGCCGTAGTCGCCTTCGATGCAAATGGTTTCGGGAAGCACTTCCACTTTGCCATCCCTGAACATCCAAAGGCTATACGAAACAAACAACACGACCGCCAAGGCCAACACAACCAAATGCCATTTCGAGGCTATGCCCATGATCTGCCACTTTGCTATAAAGAGAGCAAAACCTCCAATAATGGCCAAGGCAAGCATTACGTATGTGAGTTCCATGCCAAAAAGCCAGCCAATCACGCCCGTCAGCATCCACAAGATTCCAGCAATCAAATAGTTGACGAAATAAAACTCTTGTATCCCTGAGGGCAATTCGGCATCAGGTTGCAACGCTTTCATTTTCCGCAAGTTCCGACTCTTCATCGGATCCCGCCTGACCTGAAAGGCTTTATAGATGGGGAACAAGCCAAAGACAATATACACGATTAAAGCAGCCATACAGGTTTAGTTCAATGTAATATGCCAATAATACACATCCAAAGCAATTAACGCCACTGAGAGAAGCAAAACTGCCACCAAGCCGAGGGTTCTCCATCTTTCATTTTGACTCAACATGATTTTCCAATAGAAGAAAAGCATGATGATGGTCATCGCCATAACGACGGTAACGGCTATGGTGCCACCATAATCTTGCCATTGCGAGATGCTCATTACGATTGAAACCAAGATAATCGTGATGCCGAAAAGTAGGAGCATGGCAAAGCCTAACCTTTGGCCTTCGGGTTTGATTTCAACGCCACGCCACGAACGATATATAATGTCGGGGCGGATTTTTCCGAAAACTGCCATTCCGATGGACAGAACGCCCATAAGCAGAATGATGATTGCATCTTTTTCCATTTTTTTTGGTTTTTATAGTATTTAAATTGTAGAGACGCAAATGCGTCTCTACAAGCACATTATTTTATTTTAATACAACGAC
>DAIOUZ010000024.1:6571-18265 GCA_036759285.1 Candidatus Limiplasma sp.
ACCCTGTATTGACCACTGGCTGTGCTGATTCGTCGGCGCAGAGCACCACCATGAGGTTGCTCACCATGGCGGCCTTGCGTTCCTCGTCAAGCTCAACGACGCCTTCGTCCTTCAGCTTGTCCAAGGCCATCTTGACCATCGAGACGGCACCTTCCACGATCTTCTCACGAGCGGAGATGATGGCGGCAGCCTGCTGACGGCGCAACATGACGGCGGCAATCTCAGGTGAATAGGCCAGATAGTTGATGCGGGCCTCAAGCACTTCCAGACCCGACATGCTGAGACGCTCGTTGAGCTTGGTCAGCAACACTTCGTTGATTTCGTTACCGCCCGAACGGAGCGTCAGTTCGCCATTCTCGGCCTCGTTCTCGTCGTAGGCGTACATGCCAGCCACCTCACGCAAGGCAGCATCGCTCTGCACCTGGATGAAGCTCTCGAAAGCTCTCATACGGTTGCTGACCGTCACAGGAGCCGTGCCCGAGCCGCCACCCGCCATGGTCTGCGAGTCGATTTCAAACATGGCCTTGTAGGTGTCCTTCAGTTTCCAGACCAGAATCTGGCCAATCATAATCGGGTTACCCGTCTTGTCGTTCACCTTGATGTTGTCAGGGTTGAGGTTACGAGCACGGAGCGAGACCTTCTTAGAGGTCATCAGGAAGTTGACCCAGTAGAAACCGGTTCTGGTGAAGGTGCCCTTGTACTTGCCGAAGAACAGCATCACCATGGCCTCGTTCGGTTCCAACTTGCGGAAGCCGATGGGAAGGATGCAGGCCAGCAATAGGCCGATGACAGACAGGAATGGAGTAGCCAACTGACTATTGGCAAATGCGACAAAGCCCCAAACGCTCAAAGCGATGATGGCGAGTTCAACAAACAATGCGACGAATCCGTTCATCGCGAAACCTTTAAATTCAAATTCTTTTGTTTCCATAATGATATTATTTTGATATCGTTTTGATGCTGCAAAGATACATTAATTTTGAAACATGCAAGAAAAAAATGCATTTTTTTTGAAAAAATTTTCTTTTTATGCATTATTTTTGCCGTGACAATCGATTGAACCAATCAAAACTCTATCAATATGAAGAAGTTAGCATTACTTTGCGCAGTGGTCTTATCCCTGGCCAGCTGCAGCTCTTTGAAAATTGTAGACCAAAACGCAGCCGTGAATGCCGGTGCCGCTGCCGTGCAAGCTTTGACCATCAGCGACTCGCAGATTGCAGAATTGTGCAGCCAGTACATGGTGGAGTCCGACGGACAGAACACCATCCTGCCGGCAGGCAATGACTACACCAAACGTCTCGACCGCATCATGGCCAGATTCCACAACATCGACAACCTGAATCTGAATTACAAAGTGTATCAGTCAAGCACAGTAAACGCCTTTGCCAGCGGTGACGGTAGCGTGCGTGTCTACACTGGCCTGATGGACGCCATGAACGACGATGAGGTGTTTGCCGTCATCGGCCACGAATTGGGACACCTTATTAATAAAGATGTCCGCGATGCCTATCGTGCTGCCTATCTCGTTGTGGCTGCTCGTTATGGTATAGCAGCCGTCAACACCACTGCAGGCGCCCTTTCGACCGGCTTCCTCGGTGACCTCGGACAAGAACTGGCCAGCCGAGCTTATTCACGCCGCCAGGAGACCCAAGCCGACGAGACTGCCTTCCAATTCTGCATTCAGAACGGTGTAGACCCATACGCCATGTATCACGCGCTCAATGTGTTGATTCAACTGAGCGGTCAGACCTCACAACAAGGCAAACTGGCCGAGTTGCTTTCCACCCACCCCGACACGTACAAACGTGCTGCACACGTCAAAGAAATGTGCGAGGCCGCTGGCTATCAGATGACCACACCTAGTCAGACAGGTTCGAATCCTTCATCAGGTGGAACGACCACCAAGCCCAAGGGTGTTAAGATCAAAAAAGGTTAAACCGACAGAAACCAACAAAAAAGCCGAGTTTTCACTCGGCTTTTTTTGTTACTTTGTTTCTTTCTCTTTCTTCCGCTTGAATATCTTTGTCCGCAGCATGAAAACCGTCAAAGCTGCCCAGAAAACAAGCATGATACCCATGGTAATCCACGTGGCTTTCAGGCTTTGTGGGGCAAAGCCCATCAATAGCAGCACAGGGAGGCCCAAAAAGATCGCCGCCAAAGTTTGCAAAACGAGGTTGTTGGCGGCAGGCGTCTCAAACTTCGGGTCAATCTCACGAAGCAGGATCATACCGTTGCTCGCCGTGCCCGTCAGCATGCCGAACATAGAGAAGAAACCTTCGTATTTGTATTCGGGATACAGGTGCTTCGAAATCCAAAGCACATAGACAAAGGTGACAAGCGCACCCAAGGTGACGATGATAATGAAAGGAAGAAGGAATTTGCCGAACTCCTCGAAGTTAATAGCCGCCGTGCCCGCAACAATCATAATGTCGAAGCAGAAACCACTGATACGGTTCAGCATGTAGTTGTTGATGTACTCGCGGCTCATCAGCTTGACCTTCTTGAAACGACCCAACAACCACTTGAAGAGGATGCCAAACAGTGTACCAATCAAGAAGTTGAAGCCCCACAGCATGGGTTTAATCGTGTTGGTGACGAATTGGCCCGCCTCCATATTCTGAATCCAATTGGTGAACAGATACACAAGGAAATAGACGAACAACACCATGCAAATCTGCACCGAGAGCTTGTCGATGGACTCAGCATCGGGAATCTCGCCTTTGCCTTCGTAATCCTCCAAGGTGTTTACCTGCGCGTTAGCAATCTTCTTGCGGGAAAGTATACCCTTGCGGCGCAGAATGTTCATGTAGACGACGCCTACCACGCTACCCACAATGAAACCCGTGGCAGCAATGGAGAGACCGAAGTCGGCACCAGGGAATTCGATACCCTGCTGTGCGGCCCAGCCCGTGAAAATCTTACCGAAATTCAAAGCTTGTCCCGGTCCTTGACCGTAGCCCATCGGCAATAGCAAACCAGCGGCATAGAACAGCTTTTTGCCGAAATAGAAGAACAAAATGGAGACGATGAGACCCACGATGCCTTGGATGACATAGGTGGAGGCTGTCAGGGCACCCGTCTCAATCACCTTCATCGGCGTGGACTTCGATTCTATCTTGTTGTTTTTCAATGCTAAGGCCACAAACCCCAAGCCCAAGGCATGATAGGTCACGATTTCCATCATCGGTTTGTTGATGATTTCGCGGCAGTTGGGGAATTGTTTGAAGATAATCAGCAACAAGCCGCCCAACAAAGCCGATGGCAGCAGACTTTTGTTCAGAAACGGGATTTTGGTTCTCAGCACGTTACCTAAAAGCAAGGCCGTGGCGAGAATACAGAATTGCACCAACCATTGCCAAGCCTCAGGCCGGTCAAAGGTCATAACGGAAACATCTAAAAGCATAATATCCAATTATTTGATTATTTTTTTATTGCAGTTTGACAGCAGTACCTGAAGCAGAGACCATCAACATCGAACCGCCCTGGCCTAACACTTCGTAATCCAAATCAATGCCTACCACGGCATCTGCATTCATTTGACGAGCCCGTTCTTCCAACTCTTTCAAGGCTTGGGTACGAGCATTGATTAACTCTTGCTCGTATGAGCCTGAACGTCCGCCGACAATATCGCGGAGACTGGCTTTAATATCTTTGATAAAATTCACTCCAGAAATCACTTCTCCGAATACAACGCCCTTGTATTCCGTGATGGTGCGACCTTCAACAGTCGGTGTAGTTGTAAGTATCATAATATTTTATTCTTTAATTAACTCCGTTTTAACCGCAGTACCAGTGGCATTTACTAATACACACGGACCTGAATCTGCCATCTCAAAATCAACGCTTACACCAATCACAGCATCAGCTCCGATACTACGGGCATGTTCTTCCAACTGGTTAAGAGCTTGGTTACGGGTCCTAGAGAGAACCGGCTCATAAAACCTCTCTCCTCTAAACACTTTATTCTCAAATGCTTCACCCGATACAATCCCGAGGTATTCTTTGATGGTGCAACCTTCGATGTTTTGCGTAGTTGTAAGTATCATAATGCAATATTTGCCTGCAAAGATACTGTATTTTTGATTCAATGAACAAAAACCTGTAATTTTGCGGCATGAAAAAGCCACTGCAACTGTTCCTAACCTTCTTCAAAATCGGGGCTTTCACCCTCGGTGGTGGCTATGCCATGCTCTCGATGGTGGAGAAGGCCGTCGTTGACCAAAAGAAATGGATTCCCAACGACGAGTTTTGGGACATGATTGCTGTGGTACAGTCGCTTCCAGGCGTGTTTGCCGTGAACACGGCTTTGTATGTCGGGCATCGCGTAGCAGGTACAAAAGGTGCTTTTGCTGCCATGCTGGGGGCCATCATTCCCTCCATCACCATCATTTTGCTCTTGGCCACGGTCTTCCGCGAGTACCGAGACCAACCCGTTGTGGAGCGCATCTTCAAGGGTATCCGTCCCTGCGTGGTGGCCCTCATCCTTGCCCCTTCCCTACGTATGATCAAGTCGGCCAAGGTGACTTGGAAGACAGCCATCATCCCTATCGCCACCGTGTTTCTCATTTGGTGGTGCAAGATTTCGCCCGCCTACGTCATCCTTGCCGCCATCGCAGGGAGCCTTATTTATGCGCTAATAATTAGAAGACGCGAGACTGCGAGACGCGAGACACGAGACGGAGGACGAAAGATGGAGGACGGAAGACGGAGGACGGTCATAAGTCCTAAGTCCCCTGTCCCACGTCAAAAAAGGAAGGAGGTTAAGTCATGATTTACCTGCAATTGCTTTGGGTCTTTGTGAAAATCGGCGTGCTGGGCTTCGGTGGCGGCTATGCCATGCTTTCGCTCATCCAGCACGAGGTGGTGGAGCATTACGCCTGGATGACCACGACCGAATTTGCCGACATGGTGGCCATCTCGCAGATGACACCTGGCTCTATCTCCATCAACTTGGCGACTTATGTAGGCTACACCACAGCGGGCTTTGGCGGCTCCTTGTTGGCTTCGTTTGCACTTTGTCTGCCTTCTGTCATCATGGTGTATCTCATCCTGAAGCTCTTCATGAGCAAGCGAAACAACGCCTTGATGGACAACACCTTGAAAGGCCTGAAACCTGCCATCGCCGGACTCATCTTCGCCGCCGGTCTTTCCATGATGAACACGCAAAACTTCGTGGATTTCGGGCGCGGGCAATACAACATCAGTGTCATCATCTGCGTATTGGCCTTTGTGGCCTCGTATTTCTTCAAAGCCAACCCCATTTTGCTCATTGTGCTTTCAGGAGCGGTGGGGTATTTTGCGTATTAACTAAGGTCCCTGAGCCTGTCGAAGGGCCGATTCAAGATTTAAAAATTTAAAATTCAAAATTTAAAGATTTAAAATTCAATTATATATGAAAAAGATACTCATTGTTTTACTCGCGTTGTTCTCAGCACAAATTGTTATTGCTCAACATGCGCTTACCTATCAAAGCTACGCCAAAGGCGTTGCGGAACAAGACACGACCATAATTCAAGTCATCGAAAACGCGAAATGCCTGAAGATACGTACTGAAGAGAAAAAACTCTCCAATCCCATCCCAGGCTATGCTCAAAGTAACACCTACGTGGACTATGTCCAAGATTCCGTCTACACCATTCTGGACTATAGCGACGGGAAATATTACAGCTCCTATTCGTTGACCGATAACGATGTGGTTTTCAACAAGGAAGGCCAGGAAAAGCTGTTGGGCTACGACTGCACGAAATACACGACCAGCATCAACTCCAACACCATCGAGGTGTGGATGACGGAGGGTCTCGGTTTTGAAGCCACACCCATGCCTGGTCTGGGTCGGTTGCAAGGCGTGATGGTGCGCTGCATGAGAAACGGCTCTTACATCACCGACTTAGAGGAAGTGAAAGAGCAAAAATACGCTCTCCTCGACCTGATTCCCGACAACAAAGGCCTACACAAATCCTCTCGCGAGCTTTCCCAGCTAAGGAAGGACAAACTCGTCATGCGAATTCCCGTTTTCGAAGACGCGCAGATTCATTTTGCGGAGTATGAACCTGTTGTTGGCGACATTCCTTTCGACACGACCCTCCATTTCAGCCACGGCACATTGATTGTCAAGCGGATGAAGTTACCGATGTTACCTGCGCATTACCAACTCTTCGCCGAGATCCGCCAACACAGCAATGGCGATGCTTACGATCGCACGGCTTCCGTGTTCATTATCCCGACCGAAAAGGTCAAAAGTTTCAGAGACGGTTTGACGCAAGGCCTGGAAGCGTTACCCTCCTTTGTCGGCAAAGACGGCAAGGAATACCAAGGCATCAAGGCGGAGAAAGACTACTTGCCGCCCGTCGAGTTGGTGCGGTTCTTCACCTCTTTTGGCGCAGGCCATTTCAACGACCGCGTGCAGATTGACGGACTGGAATGGGCGGATGAGAACTATTATAAGATGGAAGTCAGCGAGTTGCGCGACCGTCTGCGTGGCGATGTGCTCATCGGGGCTTTCATCGGCAACTACGACAATGGCGGCCACAAACTATCCTTGGACCTCCTCGCCTATCCAGGCGAAAACAAATGGAGCGACAAACCACTGAAAGAGCATTCCATACCACTGTTCAACACCTGCAACGTCATGGAGATGAGTGGCCAGAACTACGGTCGGCTCTTCGCCACCGACAGCCTTGAAGTGGAGTTTGAGATTCCCAACGGTGCCAAAAACGTGCGCCTGCGCTATATCAGCACGGGCCACGGCGGCTGGGACAACGGCGACGAGTTCAATCCCAAGGAAAACGCGATTTACATCGACGGTGTGAAGCAGTTCACCCACACACCTTGGCGTTGCGACTGCGCTACTTTCCGCGACCAGAGTCCCGTCTCGGGCAACTTCTGGAACGGCGTTTCCTCCTCCGACTATTCCCGCTCAGGCTGGTGTCCTGGCACGGCCACCAATCCCGTCTATTTCGACCTCAGCGGTTTGAAGCCAGGCAAGCACACGCTCCGCGTCGCCATCCCGCAAGGCAAGGATGAAGGCGAGAGCTTCAGCCATTGGATGGTGTCAGGGATGTTGCTGTATGAACAATGATTGTTGGGGACACTGTAAACGCATCTCTACAAACGACATGATTATTGTGCCAACATTTGCATATCTAATGTAACCATAGCCGCCAAAGCCTCAACGAGCACCAAGGCACGCGGCAACGCGCACACGTCGTGCCGTCCTTCGATGGCAATTTGGCATGTCTCCCCTGCCCGATTCACGGTCTGTTGAGGTCGGGAAATGCTTGGAATGGGTTTGAAGGCCACACGGAACACAACATCACAGCCATTGGTGATACCACCTTGAATGCCGCCTGAATGGTTGGTCAAAGTGGTGATTTTGCCGTCCTTATTGACAAAGACATCATTTGCTTCGGAACCTTTCATGTTCGCTAAAGCAAAGCCGTCACCGATTTCAAAGCCTTTCACTGCAGGAAGGCTGAACATGGAATGAGCCAATTCAGCTGAGAACTTGTCGAACATTGGTTCACCCAAGCCCGCTGGAACGCCAATGATGCGGCACACCACGATGCCTCCCACCGTATCGCCTTCTTGTCGAGCCTGTTCCGCATTCCCCATTGAGCTCACCTCTGCAACGATTTGGATGCCTTTTGCCTCCAAAAGCTGTTTGGCGATGGCACCTGCTACCACGATGGGCAAAGTGGTCCGCGCCGAAGCCCTACCACCACCGCGCCAGTCGCGGAGGCCGTATTTCTGTTCATAAGTAAAATCGGCGTGCGAAGGACGATAAACATCTTTCAAAGCTTCGTAATCCGCTGGTTTGCAATCTTCATTTCGCACAATGAAAGCAATCGGCGTGCCCAAAGTGACCCCATCGAGCAAGCCTGAGAGCCATTCGATATGGTCGGGTTCCTTGCGCTGTGAAGCAGATGAAGTCTGTGCGGTCTTGCGCCTAAGCAGTTCTTTTTCAATGAAATCAAAATCCAATTTCACTTGCGACGGACAGCCATCGATGACACCGCCTATGGCTGCACCATGTGACTCGCCGAAAGTTGTTAACCTATAAATGTGACCAATTGTGTTCATGGAGGCAAAAATACAAATTATCGGCAAGAATTTTGTACTTTTGCAGCCGCAATGGAAAAAAAGAACACCAACAACATCAAGATAAAGAACAAACGCGCTTCGTTTGAGTACTTCCTCGTGGAGACGCTGACGGCAGGTATCGTGCTGACCGGAACGGAGATCAAGTCTATCCGAGGCGGCAAAGCGAGTTTGGCGGATTCGTATTGCAGTTTCAAGGGTAACGAGTTGTTTGTCATCGGGATGCACATCGCCGAGTACGCTCAAGGCACCTACAACAACCACGACCCAAAGCGCGACCGCAAGCTGCTTCTCAATGCCCGCGAGCTGCGTAAACTGAAAAACAAAGTGCAAGAAAAAGGCTTCACCATCGTACCAGTCGTCTTGTTCATCAACGAGAACGGATTGGCCAAATTGGATATCGCCTTGGCGCGAGGAAAACATTATTATGACAAACGTGAGAGCCTGAAAACCAAGGACTCAAAACGTGAATTGGAACGAATGGATAGGTATTAGCCTATGGCCCATAGCTAATAGCCTATGGCTTGTTTCAAGCGAAGTGAGAACAAGCCATAGGCTATAGGCCATAAGCCATGGGCATAAAAAACGAACAATAAAATGAAAAAAACACTAATCATCGCCCTGTTTGCCCTGTTGGGCACAAGTGCCTTTGCACAAGAAAAGATTCAATGGATGAGTTTCGAGGATGCTGTCGAACGCTGTGCCAAGGAACCCAAGATGGTCTTCATCGATGTCTACACCGACTGGTGCGGTTGGTGCAAGCGCATGGACCAATCGACTTTTGCCAATCCCGTGATTGCCAAATACATGAACGAGCACTTCTATGCCGTGAAGTTTGATGCCGAGCGTCAAGACACCCTTACTTTCCAAGGACGTCAGTTTGTGGGCGTCATGCGTCCCGATGGTCGCAAAGGCTCGCATCAGTTGGCTCATGCCTTACTGAAAGGCAGGATGTCATACCCTTCTTACGTCATCATGAATGACGAAATGAAGATCATCCAAGTCATCGGAGGCTATCAGGAAGCCAAACAATTCGAGCCCATGATCCATTACTTCGGCGACGAAGCCTACAAGACCATGAGCGGCGAGGATTTCCTGAAAGATTTCAAGTCGGAACTAGAAAATCAGAAGCAATAGCCCACACGTAAAGCGATAGGCGAGCCGTATGGCGTCCCCCATCTTTCTGTTTGGATGATGCCCCAGCTGAGATTATATAGCACCATGATATAGGCATATCCACCATCAAAGGCATACTGCCTATAACCACCACCTACAAAGACACTATTGTACCAATTTCGAGACACGGTACCATGGTTCCACCTGATGATGCCATACATCACTTCATCCTCGACATGGACAAACAAGCCCTTGTAAACCTGGAAGTTGGTATAAGGAGCCACACCAAAATAATGGCCGTAGGTATTGCCATACATTTTATTGAAATCGCAGGTCAAATCATAGATGGTGCGCACACCGACTTCCCACGGATTGAAGATACGATATCCCACCTGAGGAGCCACGGACAGACTGAGGTAATTGCCTGACATGCCGAAGCCGAAGTTGCCACCATAAATCATCTTTCCTTTCAAATCCGGCACATCGGGGAGAAACTGCGCCGAGGCCTTTCCCATAAAGCCAAAAAGCACCAAACAAAGGGATGCAATGAGTCCGAATCGTTTCATTTTTCCAAATTTTCCGCAAAAATACAATAAAATCCATTTCCACTCGTATCGAATAAAAGTTTATCTTTGCCTTTTATTTCATCGTCATGAAAAAACGACCTATCCTATTCATACTGATTGTTTTAATATTTGCGGGGTACTCATGCAAAAAAAACAATCAAATCAATCCCGACTCAAGCCTAAAACTCAGTTTTTCGGCCGACACGGTGTTGTTTGACACGGTTTTCACCTCTCTGGGCTCAGCCACGCATCAACTAAGAATCTACAACACCAATAAGGACGACTTGAAAATCAGCTCCATACGTCTTCTTGGTGGAGAATCATCCCCCTATCGTTTCAACCTTGACGGTGAAAACGACATCGAGTTTTATGACAAAGTCATCCCTGCTGGAGACAGTCTCTTCTCCTTCCTTCGCGTTACCATCAACCCAAACGACTTGAACACGCCTTTTGTGGTGGAAGACGAATTGGAGTTTATCACCAACGGCAACACACAGATTGTCAAACTTTTGGCATGGGGACAGAATGCCAACTATATCGTCGCAGACAAAGTAGTCACCTTAGGGAATGTGAAATATCCCTATCACATTGTGGCCGACAGCCTGCAAACCACCGTCTGGACCAAGGAAAGGCCTTACGTTATCTATGGTTATGCGCTCATCAACTCCTACGGCACCTTGAAAATTGAGGAAGGAACTCACATCTATTGCCATCAAGGCAGCGGCATTTTCTCGTGGAGCGATGGTCAGCTCATCATCGACGGAACGGCTGATGAACCTGTCGTCATCCAAGGCGACCGTTTGGAGGCCTACTATCAAGACACGCCCGGGCAATGGGAACAGATTCTGATGATGGACGGTCGCGCCGGTGCCGACCACCGCGTCAGCCATGCCATCATCCGCAATGGCACCATCGGCCTCAACTGCCAATCATCACTGAAAGTGACCGAATGCGCCCTCTATATCGACAACACCATCATCGAGAACCAAAGCGGCTATGGGCTGTATTCCATCCTCTATCCCGTTGAGGCCAAGAACTTTGTCATCGCCAACTGCGGCTATAGCAACTTCTGGGCTTTTGGCGGCGATTACCGTTTTGTCCATGGCACTTTCGCTGACTATTGGAAAGACCAGCACAACAACAACATTGCCATTAGTGTGGCCAACCGCGCCATCGATGGTCAGACGGAGGAAATATTTTACTATCCTTTCCACATGGAGATGAACAACTGCATCGTCTACGGCAAGCAAAAAGACGAGTTCTCCACGGCTTTCGGTCCCGATGCCGACTCCACCTTCGTCCTCGACCACTGCCTGATCAAGACCGAGAAATTCAACGGCAACATGGCAGGATTCAGCCATTGTCTGTTCAATCTGGAGCCCTATTTCGTTGATGAACAAAGAGATTTTCACATCGACAGCATCGCCTCACCAGTCATTGGCACTGGCAATCCCTTATTTGGCAACGAGGTACCCTACGATTTGGACGGCGTTTTGCGTGTTGGCGCACCCGACATCGGGGCATATCAGTTTGTTAACGACTAACCCATCTCATCCACGACCACCCGATGAAAACCAACGTCAACCTTCAGCCATACAACAGCTTCGGTTTCGATGCCGTGGCCAAATACTTCGTTGAGATCAATGATTCCGACGACCTTCAAACACTCAGCAAAAGCGGAGCATTACAAAAGCATAAAATCCTGATTCTCAGTGGCGGAAACAACATCCTTTTCCAAGAAGAGGTTTATGACGGCCTGGTGGTTTACATTAACACTAAAGGCATAGAGATACTTCGGGAAGACGAAAATGAGGTCGTTGTCAGAGCGCAAGCTGGCGAAGATTGGCCTGATTTTGTTCGGTTTACCGTCAGTAAGGGATGGCATGGTGTGGAGAACCTCGCCCATATCCCA
>DAIOUZ010000024.1:18275-20842 GCA_036759285.1 Candidatus Limiplasma sp.
GTGGGGGCTGCTCCTGTTCAGAACATTGGTGCCTACGGCATGGAACTGAAAGACAGTTTCTTGCAATGTGAAGCCATAGAACTGACTACGGGTGACAAACGGGTTTTCACCAAAGAGGAATGTCGTTTCGGTTATCGTGAGAGCATCTTCAAAAACGAGCTGAAAGGACAATACGTCATCACTTCGGTAGACTTTTTGCTAAAGAAAAGCGCCCCACTTCACCTCGAATATGGCAACATCAAAGCCTATCTGGAGCAAAACGGCATTGAAAACCCTAGTTTGCAGCAACTTCACGATGCCATTTGCGCTATCCGCGATGCCAAATTGCCTGATGTGAAGCAGATCGGCAGCGCAGGCAGCTTTTTCAAAAACCCCGTCATTGAAAGGGAACAATTTGAGGCTTTACAAAAAGATTATCCTAACATTCCACATTACGACGAGCCTGATGGCAAGGTGAAAGTTCCAGCGGGATGGCTAATAGAACATTCCGGCCCTTCGGCCCTTCGACAAGCTCAGGGTCCAGAGACCGTTAGTTGGAAAGGTTGGCGCGACGAGCATGTGGGCGTATACGAGAAACAAGCGCTTGTACTGGTACATTACGGCGGTGGAACTGGACAAGACATCGTACAACTCGCCCAACGAATCCAAGACTCTGTGGAAGAGAAATTCGGGATTCGGATCAGACCAGAAGTCAACTTCGTTTAGTTGTTATACTCCAGCACCTCAATATCGCTGCCCGAGCTGAAAACGATATACTTCTTGCCGTAGACATAAATAATCTCATAATCGGCGCTGCGGGCAGAGCCGTTAGCCACGCTTTCGAAAGCTGTGCCTTCAGGCAATGTAATATTGGTGGCAGGTGTTTCCGTCTTGGCGTAGGCCTTGCCTATAAGGCCTTCAAAGGCCAGGCCGAGGGCGAAGCCGATGACCGTGCAAGCGGCCAATGCGATGATGATGCGGTTACGTTTCATGGTGATAAAACATTGATGGTTCTGGTCGCAAAGATAATGGATTTTTCTTACTCTAATGCAGCAGAAGAAGAAGAAAACATCGTAACCTTATGCAGCAAGAGCCTGAGGCTCCTGCTGCACTTTGGTGAGGTGATTGGTTTTGATGAAGACTTTGATGAACTTTTCAGTTTCGGAGCTGGTGAGTCCTAAAAGGGTGATGTTGTAAACCCCGTTTTCTTGGGTGATGGTGCTGTAGATCTTGTTTTTCTTGACGAAACGGCGGATTTGGTTCATTTGGTTTTCGGAGGTGGTTTTGATGGTGGTGTTCATATGGATACTATTTTTATGGTGATACCATAATATAGTAACTTTTTGCCAAAAATTCAAAATTATTTCTTCCTCACTCCTCCGCCATACTCTCCGACTTCTCCGCAGGCAGTTCCACGATGAGTCTGTGAAGCTCTTCGGGTAGGCGCTTCTTATAGTAGTCGGCCCTCTTAGCAGGAACAAAGATGGTTTTTAGGGCGGTGCAACCTTCAAAGGCACTCTCTTCGATCTCCTTCACCGAATCGGGAATAGCGATGCTTGTTAGGCCTGTGCAACCATAAAAGGCTCCAACTCCAATCTTTGTCACCGTGTCGGGAATTATTGTGTTTTTGCATCCTAGACATAATATGTAGCCTTTAGCATCTCGCTGAATGAGGGCATTGCAACCGTCGTCTGAAGGAAGATACAATACATTTCCCCATTCAACAACAATGCGGCTCAGTTCTGGACAACCACCGAAAGCATATTCTCTAATCTCAGATACTGATTTGGAGATAACGATGCTTGTCAAGCCTGTACAGTTATAGAAGGCCTTCTCTCCAATCACCGACACCGAACTGGGGATGACAATGCTTTTTAGCCCTATGCAGTCTTCAAAGGCGTTTTCCCAAATATCCGTCACGGAGTCGGGGATAATGATGCTAGTCAGACCCGTGCAACCTTTGAAAGCCCCTGTTCTAATCTGAGTTACCGAATCAGGAATGACGACACTTGTCAGACCCGTGCAACCAAAGAAGACATGTTCGTAAATCGTCGTCACTGAGTTGGGAATAACGATGTTTGTCAGACCTGTGCAGCCTTCAAAGGCGCTTTCTCCAATCGTTCTCACAGAATCAGGGATGACGATGCTTGCTAGACTCGTGCAATCTTTGAAGACACGTTCTTCAATCATCGTCACCGAGTTGGGGATAATGACGCTTGTCAGGCCCGTGCAACCTTCAAAGGCGGATTCTCCAATCCTCATCACGGATTCGGGGATAATGACACTCGTCAAATCAATGCGGCCTTCGAAAGCAGGGAATCCAACTGTCGTTTTTCCTTTCGGAATGATTCCAACACCGTTTTTCACTTTATAATTTGCCATAGGTTAGCTAGCGATTACCTTTTTACGTCGCGAGGTTTTTATGGATTATCACTATATTAAATTCTTATTCTGATTATTTCGCCACAACTTCCAATCTCTCCCAAACCTTCACCATAGCCCAAGTGTCAAGCTCGCAATAGCGGAGCAGGGCTTCGCGGGCGGCCTGGGCTTCATCGGGTTGCATGTGCTGGATTTTGGGGAAGATG
>DAIOUZ010000024.1:20852-22585 GCA_036759285.1 Candidatus Limiplasma sp.
CGCGTCGCCGCCGTTTTGGACGCCGCCGGTAAGGTTGTGGTAGTCAAGGCTTGGGTCATCGGGGAACAATGCCGGCAGCACGCTCTTGATGCTGAACGAGCCACCCATAGCGGGAACATAATAGTAGCCGCTCTGGAACGGCGTGAGCAGGTCTTGGATATGCTCTTGGATGTTCATCAGATGAACGGCGAGGTCGGGATACAACGCAGCCAGTTCCTTGATGCGACCGCACTCGAAGCCTTTGTTGTAGGCCAGGGTGCAGACGTTCATTGGGATGTCCTTGCAAAGCTGCTCGGCCACGGCGCGACGTGGGTCGGTGCCGTCGCTGGGCGCCAGAAACTCCTTGTGCTCGTATGGCGCAGTGGCACTCTCCTTGATGTGGAGCGAATACTGGAAGGTAATTTGTTGGTATGGCTTCTGTCCGTCAAATTGAGGGATAGCCTGTTGCAAGGTCTCAAAGTCAAGGAAATAGAGCGGATAACTTAGACTGGAAAGGAAATCACGGATGCCATCAACATTGATGTATTCCTTTTGTTTCAACGTACACTCCACCTGCATCTGCTGCTTGTCACTTAATTTCTCTGTGCGCAATGCATCGAAAGTGACGCGTCCAGCATGATAGTGTTCCAGCTTTTTCGAGAAATTCATGCGATACAGGTCGAAAACGGTGGGCTTGTCTTCAGGCACACCACGCTGACGTTTGCAGTAGTCGAAGAAGGCGCAGGTGTATGGTTTCATGCAGAGTTCGGAAAGGTCGTAGTCAGGTTCGTCATTCATGCCCAAGATCTTCAAGGCTTGGTTGCTCTGTGCAGGCACTTTCAGGTATTCGTTCTTGACCAAGTCGTGCATGTCGATGATGACGAACAGCTGTTTCAAATCAAGCTCGCCATGCCTTACATAGCTGCTGTTGAGGCACACCAAGTAAGTGTTGACAACCTTGACACCGCATTGGGTGAGCACCCACTTCTGATAGGCGATGTCGGGCGCATATTTCTCCAATTTCGTTTCCTCTCCGTCACACTCTGGGAAGCTGCTGCTCTTCACCTCGTAGATGTCCCAGCCGTCGCCGGTGCGGCGCAGGATGTCAACGGCGCAGTAATGGCCTTCGAGGGCGAAGGACGCTTCGCAGATGTTGTCCACGCCTTGTTCCATGTGCTGTTGCGTCAATTCGCACATCTTGTTCAAGTCGAGGCTGTCGTCGGCATTATGGGTGGTCACTTCCTTGTAGGGGCCGAAGAGTCCCATGGCGAGGTCGCCCACCTCGTTGCCTTGCTCGAAGCGGGCTTGCAGAGCCGGGTCGTCTTTGGCTTCCTCGGGTTGATACACCTTCAGCCAGAGGTTCTTGGGGCACTGGCAGAAGGCTGTGTAGCGGGATTTGGAGAGTCTTTTTGTCATTACTCTATCCGTTTTATTGGTTGTACCATAATAAAAAGTAATGAGCTAAATCTCAAATTTTGTTCAATCTTATGCATTCCATAATGTTAGAAAGGTCTTGAACCATTTTATTAAGCACCTCATCCATTGTTCTATTATCAATAGGTTCGAATGCATATGTGAAATTGTCTCCAAAGAATCTATTTGGTTTATAACCATGCCACAACTCTTTACCAAGCTTAGTAACAATATTTGTTTTTCTTGCTTCACGTTGTTTACGTTCCTTAGCACTCTCATTATTGGTTTTATGAAGGATTAAACAACGTCTATATTCATTACGCTGCAATTGTATCATCAAA
>DAIOUZ010000025.1:0-2320 GCA_036759285.1 Candidatus Limiplasma sp.
TTGGTGCTGAGGCCGTTGAGGTCTTTCACGACGCGGTTGTAGTCGATGACGTTCAACTGGTTGTCGGGGAAGATGACGGTCATGAAGTAGTTGTACTCTTCCTTGCCGGTGTGGGCAGGGTTCTTTTCTTTCTTCTCCTGGCCGACGAGGGCGGCAGCGGCACTACGGTGGTGACCGTCAGCGATGTACATGGCAGGAACCTTCTTGTCGAAGAGTTCAACCAAGCGGGCGATGGTGGCCTTGTCGTCGATGACCCAGAAACGATGGCCGAAGCCGTCTTCCTTGGCGATGAAGTCATAGATGGGCTTCTCAGCGGTGATCTTGCTCACGATGGCGTCGATTTCGGCGACGGCAGGGTAGGCGAAGAACACAGGCTCCACGTTGGCGTTGGTGAGGCGGACGTGCTTCATGCGGTCTTCTTCCTTGTCCTTACGGGTCAGCTCGTGCTTCTTGATGACCTTGTTCACGTAGTCTTCGCTGTAGGCGCAGGCCACGATGCCATACTGCCAGTGGGCGTTGGCGTCGGTGGGGTTCATGCTCTGAGCGTAGATGTAGAGTTTTTCCTCTTGGTCTTGCTTGATCCATCCGAAATCCTTGAAGCTGTTGAAGTTCTCAACGACTTTCAGATAGGTCTCGAGGTCGCTGTCCTTGTGGCCTTCGGGCAGGTCGATTTCGGCCTTGGTCACGTGGAGCAGGCTATAGGGGTTGCCCTCACATTCCTTGCGTGCCTCTTCGGTGTTCAGCACGTCGTAAGGACGGGAAGCGAGTTTCTGGACGATGTCCACTCCAGGACGCCATCCCTTGAAAGGTTTGATAACTGACATGGTATGAGAGTTTTAATTATGATTCAATTTGTGTTTTTGTTTGGTCAAATATCAGAGTTATTGGCTGAGTCATGTTTCTGAAAAGAGATAATCAGTGCTCCGATCATTTTGGTCAGTTCCATCAGTTCGTTGCGGATGTCGTTTTCTTGGGTCTCGTCGATAAGATGTTGCTTCGAGGCTAAGGTGCAAAGCATCACGCATTTGCCGATATTTTGCTTGGCTCTCTGAAGGCATTCGGTAAATTCCACCTTTGAAAGGGCGGCACCTTCGATGATGTTGGCAGAGATTTGTCCGGCTTCGTTGACGAACTGATCGATGAGCAGCCGATGAGCTGCGGTCTGACTGGTGTTACATAGGGTGAGGATGGCATTCGTGAAGTCGACAGACTTGTGATAAATGCGAAGTCCTTCGAATTTAAAGAAATTGGTGGGTTTTGTGTTTTCCGGAATCATTATCAGGCAATTAAGGAAAAGACACCACAAGACAAGCTTGCGGTGTCTTTCGCTGTTGGTTAATTATTTGTTCACTTGGAAGCGCTTGTTGCCAGTCTTGAAGAAATCAGCGATCTGGTTGGCAGCGGCCAGGCCAGCGTTGATATTGGCTTCTTCGGTTTGGGCACCCATCTTCTTGGGCGTGGCGAAGTAGCGGCCTTCGAAGGCTTTGAACTCGGCGTCGGCATCGGGCATGATGTCGGTGATGTACTTGAGGTCGGTACGCTCGGCCATCAGCTTAAGCAGTTCGGGCTCGTTGATGACTTCCTTACGGGCGGTGTTGACGAGGATGCCACCTTTGTGCATCTTGTTCACCACAGCGTAGTTGATGCTCTGCTTGGTCTCGGCAGTGGCCGGGATGTGCAGGCTGACCACGTCACAGGTCTCGAAGAGGGCATCGCGGTTGGCGACAGCGTGAACGCCAGCCTCTTCAATCTTGTCGGCGGGGACGAATTCGTCGAAAGCATAGACTTCCATGCCGAAGCCCTTGGCGATGCGGGCCACGTTACGACCCACGTTACCGAAGGCCAACAGACCGAGTTTCTTGCCCATCAGTTCGGTGCCGCTCTTGCCGTTGTAGAAATTACGGACGGCATAGACCAGCATACCCATGACAAGCTCGGCAACGGCGTTGCTGTTCTGACCAGGGGTGTTCATGGCCACGATGCCTTTGGCGGTGCAAGCCTCGAGGTCGAGGTTGTCGAAACCGGCGCCGGCACGGACGACGATCTTCAGGTTGTTGGCGTGGTCGACGACTTCCTTCGTCACCTTGTCGGAGCGGACGATCAAAGCGTCAGCATCGGCAACGGCCTTGTAGAGGTCATTGACATCGGTATATTTTTCCAAAAGAGCCAGTTCATAGCCATTCTTTTCAACGACTTCGCGGATGCCGTCAACGGCGATCTTGGCAAAAGGCTTTTCAGTTGCAACTAATACTTTCATGATTCTTTCTTCTTTCTTCTGTATTCTTATTTATTCGCTTTCTCAAAGTCTTGCATGCACTGG
>DAIOUZ010000025.1:2330-6454 GCA_036759285.1 Candidatus Limiplasma sp.
ACTTTCATGTTGATGTGTTTAATTTGAGGTTTGTTTTGCTTTCAGCTTTCAGCAATCAGCTTTCAGCAGGCCGAAACCAAGCTGATAGCTGACTGCTGATGGCTGACAGCCAAAAAATTTATTTGTTCGCTTTCTCAAAGTCTTGCATGCACTGGACGAGGGCTTCGACGGCCTCAATCGGGCAGGCGTTGTAGAGGCTGGCGCGGAAACCACCGACGCTGCGGTGACCCTTGATGCCGACCATGCCGCGCTCCTTGGCGAAGGCCATGAAGGCGTCTTGCTTGTCCTCGTAACCGGGAGCCATGACCCAGCAGTGGTTCATGATGGAACGGTCTTCCTTCTCGGCGGTGCCGACGAACATGCTGTTGCGGTCGATCTCTTCGTAGAGCATGTTGGACTTCTTGGTGTTGATCTTGTTCATAGCCTCGACGCCACCGATGGTGTCCTTCAGCCACACGAGGGTCTCGTGCATCATGAAGATAGGCAGTACGGGCGGGGTGTTGAACATGCTGATGTTCTTGGCTTCTTCAGCAGCGTGGGTGCGGAAGTCGACCATCGTCGGCAGCGGGTTCATGTAGGCGCGGTCGCCGATGTTGCCGAGGATGCTCTTCTTGACGATGACGAAGGTCACGCCAGCGGGGCCGACATTCTTCTGGGCACCACCGTAGATGAGGCCATACTTCTTCACGTCGACGGGACGGCTCATGATGTCGGAGCTCATGTCAGCGACGAGCATGATGGGGCAGTCCATGTCGTACTTGATCTCAGTACCGTAGATGGTGTTGTTGGTCGTGATGTGGAAGTAGTCGGCATCCAGCGGGATGGTGTATCCCTTCGGGATGTAGGTGTAGGTCTTCTCTTCGGAAGAGGCGACGATGTCGACCTTACCGAACAGCTTGGCTTCCTTGGCGGCCTTCTTGGCCCAGACGCCGGTCTGGAGGTAGGCGGCCTTGGTCTTCATGAGGTTGGCGGGCACAGTGAAGAACTGTGTGCTGGCACCACCACCGAGGAAGAGAACTTCGTACTCCTCGGGGATGTTGAGGAGGTCGCGCCACAGTTGACGGGTCTCAGCCATGATGCGCTCCCAACCCGGGGTGCGGTGAGAAATCTCGGCGATACCGATACCGGTGTTGTCGAAATCATAGAGCGCCTTGACGGTGCTTTCGATAGCCTGCTTGGGCAGTACGCAGGGACCTGCGTTGAAATTAAAAGCCTGTTTCATTACAATTAATGCTTTAAATGTTTGATTTATAATTTGTTGATTAAGTTTAACTCGTTTATTTTGCTGCAAAGATAAGAAATAAAACCATGTGCCACACCTTTTTTGAAATATTTAGGTTTTTCTATGGATTAGATAGGGTTTAGGGCTTCGTTTTAGGACATTTTGATGTCCAAATTAGTCTAATGGCAAGAAAAGTAGTTGCCAGTAACCGTTTTTACGACCGCCTTCACGACGTAAGAAACCTTTCTGTTGAAGTTCAGCAAGATCTTTCAGAATTGTACGCATGGATACGGGTTTCTTTTGTGAAATCTTTTGTGAAATCTTTTGTGAAGTCAAGGTGTGGTCGTTTGTCAATAAAAGAAGAATATCATACTGTCTTTCAGAGATTTCTATGTTGTTTTCTTTTGTGAAATCTTTTATGAAGTCTTTTGTGAAATCACCTGATTCTTTTGTGTCAGTATAGCGGACGATTTTTTCAATGTCCAATTTTTTCACCATGTCAGAACGACAAGGTAAATCAATGAGGAAAAAGGAACGTTCCTCATCGGTCTCGATGGAGGCCAAAGAAGAACCGTTGGCAAGAAGCTCATCTTGAATGGTGGGAATACCAGTTGCACGACCTTCGGTGAGGTCAAGTTCTTTGAGGCAATCACCAAGACGGACATTCCTGTAACGACGGGAACGCAACGACTTGGCACGACGAATGGCCTCCATACTGATGGAATGGTCGGGACCGCCGAGGTTGAAAATGGTGATGCGGTCAGGCTCGACGGTGATTTCGATGGGCGCATACTCGCGGTAATCGCGGTGATAAAAGGCATTGACCACGGCCTCCTCGATGGCCTGATAAGGATAGTTGAACGACTTTATGGAATGTTCATCGTCTTTGGGCTTGAAAATGCGCTGCCGTATGACCATAGTGCGAAGGTATTGCAAAGTGTCATTAATCATCCGTGGCACGGAACCGTGAATGACAGGAGCCTCAAACATATTGTTGGGATTGCGCTCACGGCCTTCAGGGAAGAATACGATTTCGACTTGGGTCTTGGGGAAGAACTTTTCCGGATGGTCGCAAAACATCATTGCGGCAATGTTCTTGATGTAGCGGCGCTCGGTTGGGCCATCAAGCATATTCATCTGTTCAAGCGCATCCATCATATTGTTGCCGGAGAGGTCTTGGTCTTTGAGTTTGCTGCCGATGCTGACAAAGAAATCGCGCATCAGGCTCGAAGAAAGGTCGTCTAATTTGATGTCAGGATTAGGACGGTCGTCGAAGGGGACATGAGAAGCCAGACCGCGCAACTCATCAAGGACTTCGCCTTTTGCCTCAACAGTACTGCTCCCGTTTCGCACATAATAGGTCGGCTTTTTCAGTTTCGCGTTGACATCGGAAGGAATGGCGTAAGGGCGGTTTACCCCCGAAGGCACCCAAATGGCAAGGATATGTTTCCCGTCAACCTCCTCAACGGAAGGGCGAGGCATATAATAAGGCTCAAACATATTGTTGTAGTCAATCATCTTGCGTTGGATGTTGTCGATTTCGGTAAGCGACAAACCAGTGACGGGTCTCACGGGCACACCATCGATGGCTTCTACTCCGACAAGGATATATCCTCCACCAATGTCCTCAATGTCGTTGGCAAACGCACAGATCGAGCGATAGATGGCAGTCGGGTTCCAGCCTTTCTTGAACTCGATGCGGTCGGATTCAACCTTGCGCTTCTTGAGCAAATCATTGATGTCGGCGAGTAGAGCCATAGTAGCAGATGATTGATTTTGGGTGCAAATATAGGGAAAGTTGTGGCTTTGTGTATTGCTTCGCTGCAAATATAGTTTGAATAATGATATCATTTTGTACTTTCTGAGAAAATCGCTATTTTTGCGGCATGAAATCATCAAAAACAATATCATTATGCAAAAACTGACGAAGGCCATAGCAGCCATAATGCTGATTACAACGATGTTTTGCGGAATAGGTTGTACGAAACCTGATGACCCAAACAATGGAAATGATTCACCGATTGAGACGAACTTGATGGACGGCTCTATAGAAGAAATAATGGATTTTAATGGTCTATCTATTGAGACCATGTATGATAAAGTTGCTTTGAATGGGAAGAGTTTTTCAGTTGAAATTGGGGATTGTGATATTCCACAGTTTATTGCTGTAACCGATGCTGATACAAATTGCTATATGCTTTACAGAGGACGTTTGGACAAAAATGTCCCTGTTGTCATTGATGCTAACAGCACAGCATTGGCTTTGGTTACAATGCATCCTGTATTAGGCCCGATTATTAACGCAGACGAATACAGCCAGTTGTTAGATATCATCCAATCGAATTCCCATTTTAATGAATTGAAACAAAGTGTAGCTTCGGCCATTGCAGCAAAACGGCCTGTGTCCGATACGACCAACAGGGAAATTATGGATGCGCTATATGGTTTCTTTGCAGAACTGACAGCACTTGCTGGTCTAGATACTAATGGTCGTCCTGATATCTCTGATTTTTTGGAGAGTTATCCCATGCAGGTGGTGACAAATCAGAACACACTTACCATGAGGGTTAATGGACTCTCACCTAGTTATTATGGAACGATAACCACCGCACTTGGCCAAACTGAAAACATCCGTGTCTTGTCGCGTGCTGACTATGGAGGAATGGATCTTTTTACTCATACTGTTGAGAACGCCCATTGGGGAGAGGCCACTAATTATGAGTTTAGAACTCCAGGTGTGTACAATTTTGATTTTTCAAAGAATAATCCCCAAGCTCTTAGCGACTATTATCTCCATTTGGCCAATAATATTGCAGGATTGTTGGGCACTTCATTGGATAATAATACTTTGAATGCTTTAGCAGATTGTATTGGCCAGGCGTTATTATTGTATCAAGGCAAC
>DAIOUZ010000025.1:6464-9148 GCA_036759285.1 Candidatus Limiplasma sp.
AAGCCTCAGGGATGGTTCTTGTCGGGATTGTTTATCAAGGTGTGGTCAATTTCTTGTCGAATCCACAAACGAACAATGGAATGTGGAGCAATTGGCAGATGGCAGGAGGCTTGTTGAGCAAATTGTTGGGAGTTTATAATGTGATTAAGAATTCCTGCAACGCCTTGATTCGTATAGCCTATTATCTTCAGGCTCCAGATGACATCAATTTCTGCCTTGAATACTATTCCAACAGCGGTATCAACCCTTGTTCCGAAACCACTCTGACTATTGTTGGAGGTAATAACCAAATTGGTTTTGAACACGAAACCTTGCCAGAGCCATTGGAAGTGTACGTCTCTTCCCAAACGGACAACGGATGGTATATCCATCCTGACTATGTTGTCCGATTTTCAGTGATTTCAGGAGATGGTGAGTTGCTGCAAGAGGATGTGGAAGTGGATGAAAACCATAAGGCAAGCACCAATTGGACGTTAGGCGGACAAGGTGAACAAAAGGTTTCGGCTGTAGTGGTTGACCCTGAAATTGGCATGGAATTGTCATACAAGGTTTATTTCACCGCAAGTTTTAAAGAAGAAGGAGACTGGGTAGACCTCGGCCTGCCGAGCGGCCTATTGTGGGCTACCAGAAATGTTGGTGCCAGCAGCCCCGAAGACTATGGCGACTACTTCGCATGGGGAGAAACCAGCCCGAAAAGTGTGTACAATATGGACACATACGCTTATGGATACGAAGTGGCATTGGATGATCCGCCTTTGGTCCGTATATATTTTACTAAGTATAATACTCATTCTTATTATGGCTCTGTTGACAACCTTACCACCCTCCAGCCAGGCGATGATGCGGCCACAGCCAACTGGGGTAATGGGGCACGTATGCCCACTAAGGAGGAATGGCAGGAACTGGACAATAATTGCACTTCGGTCTGGACTACCTGGAACGGTGAGAATGGGAGGGTCTTCACAGGACCGAATGGGAATACGCTTTTCCTGCCCGCTACTGGCGGCTTATGGGGCGACGAGCACAACTCTTTCGCAGGTGGCTTAGGCATGTACCGGTCGAGTTCTCTCTCGGCCCCGAGACGTCCAGATAACGTGGATAGCTATTGGTTCTCCTCAGAATTCGCCGAAATGACCAACAGTGGCCGCGCAGAGGGTTTCTCTGTCCGAGCTGTGCGCGAGAACTAACCCTTGTTCCGTTGGCCCACGGGCGAGGGGCAAAAAAGTTGGCGGGCAGGTTCAGTACGAGGACGGCATGTTTATAAGGAGATTCAGTTGTTCGACTATTTCGAATAACTGAATACAGACAAAGACACAACTGCTTCCAAAATGGAAATTGTCGTAAATAGAGGCTTTCAAGATTAAATATGAAACAAGTAGAAATCAAACGATTAAAAGGAGAATAAAACTTATGCAAAAACTCACAAAAACCATATCAGCCATAATGTTAACAGTTGTGGTATGTCTCGCCGCTGGCTGCACAAAAGATAATGGCGGTAACGGTACCTACAAAGGCCACGATTACATTGACCTCGGCTTGCCGAGCGGCACGATGTGGGCGACTTGCAATGTGGGAGCCGAGAATACCGAAGGTTACGGCGATTACTTCGCTTGGGGCGAGACCCAACCCAAAGCCGCCTACACTGACAGCAACTACATTTACAGCAAAGGCGGTTATGACCAATTCACAAAGTATTGTACCAAACCAGAGTTTGGCTTTAACGGCTTCACTGACAACCTAAAGACCCTGCAGCCGAGTGACGATGCCGCCACGGTCAACTGGGGTGAGGGTTGGCGCACTCCGACGATTAATGAATGGATTGAACTGGTGACAAAGTGCAGCTATACTTTTACTACAAGAAACGGGGTGAATGGTTGTGTGTTCACTGGACGTAATGGCAACAGTATTTTCCTGCCCGTCAGAGGCAGAATCGGGGGCGACAAGTCGAGCATCGAGGATGATATAGGCAATTATTGGTCGAATTCGCTCAACAAGGGTTGGCCTGTCTATGCAAAAGGCTTCCAATTCATCATTGGTTTTGATGACTGCGATATATACAACGACTTCAGCCGGTGCGCCGGCTATTCTGTTCGTCCAGTGCGTGCTTCCAAGTAGAATATCGTGTGTAATATATTGATAAATAAAGAGTTGTTCTATTGAGTAAAAAATTTTCTCTAAAACGATTGCCAGTCCAAGAAATTGTTGTACTTTTGCACACTCAAAATCAAAAGGAAAGAAAGCGATGAAAAAAGACATTCACCCTAAGAATTACAGACTGGTTGTTTTCAAAGATATGTCGAATGATGTGACCTTCCTGTCGCGCTCGACCATCAACACCAAGGAGACCATCAAGTGGGAAGACGGCAACGAATATCCTCTGGTGAAGCTCGAAATCTCCAGCGCATCACACCCCTTCTACACGGGTAAGATGAAGCTCGTCGACAGCGCCGGTCGTGTTGATAAGTTCAACAACAAGTACAAGAAGTTCTTCGAGAAGAAGGAAGCCAAGTAAGTTGGACGAAACCGAAAAAAGGGAAGCTCTTGCAATCGCGAGGGCTTTTTTTTTGCCTTGGCATTATTATTGTCGTATCTTTGCGCCACGTATATAATAAGGTGTGAAACGGCGGCAGACTGACATTTTGTCGCCCATATTCTTGAGAACGTTCAGTGCAATGTGCCGCACA
>DAIOUZ010000025.1:9158-10617 GCA_036759285.1 Candidatus Limiplasma sp.
GGACCCCAACGCCGAGTTCATCCCCGTGCTGACGATTGAAGACGAACGCCTCGGTCAGGACGAAGAGGTGCCGGAAGAACTGCCCATATTGCCTTTGCGCAATTCGGTGCTTTATCCCGGCGTCATCATCCCCATCACCGTGGGACGCGACAAGTCCATCCGACTGATTAAGGAATACTACAGAAAGCGCAAGGCCATTGGCGTCATTGCGCAGACCAATGCCGATGTGGAAGACCCCACTTTGGCCGATTTATATAAGGTGGGTACCACCGCCCAAATCATCAAGACTTTGCAGATGCCTGACGGCAATACGACCGTCATCATCCAGGGCAAACGTCGTTTTGAGGTAGTGGAAGCCACCCAAACTGAGCCTTATCTGAAGGCTGCCGTGATTCCGTATGCCGTGGCAGAGGATACTCCTAGGACGCGCAAATTCAATGCTTTGGTGCAATCCGTTAAGGACTTGGCCATTCAAGTCATTGGTCGCTCGCGCAACCTGCCTCAGGAGGCGGGCTTTGCCATCAAGAGCATTGAAGACCCTGTGTTTTTGATGAATTTCGTGGCCAGTAATGTGGAGGCTGACATGCCCACCAAGCAGATGCTGCTGGAGGCGCGTACGTTGAACCAGATGGCCAACGACTTACTGAGTGTGCTGACCGAAGAGCAGCAAATGATGGAGCTGAAGCAGCAGATTCAGAGCAAGGTGCGCGTCGACATGGACAAACAGCAGCGCGAATATTACCTCAACCAGCAGTTGAGGACCATCCAGGAAGAACTAGGAGGCACCCCGAACGAGCAAGATGTCAAGGAATTGACGGAGAAGGCCGAGAAGAAAAAGTGGTCAAAGGAAGTGGCTGAGGTCTTCAACAGGGAACTGTAGCAGTTGGAGCGTACCCATCAGCAAGCGGCGGAGTATGGCATACAACTGAACTATTTGCAGTACCTCGTTGACCTGCCATGGGAAGAGTATACCAAGGACAACTTCGACTTGAAACGCGCCCAACGTGTCCTCGATGCTGACCACTATGGCTTGGACAAAGTGAAGGACCGCATCGTGGAGCATCTTGCTGTGCTGAAGCTGCGTAACGACATGAAATCGCCGATTTTGTGCCTCGTTGGACCGCCTGGCGTGGGCAAGACCTCGTTGGGCAAGTCCATTGCAAGGGCATTGAACAGAAAATATGTCAGAATGTCATTGGGCGGCGTGCGCGACGAGTCGGAGCTGCGTGGTCATAGAAAAACATACATCGGTGCCATGCCGGGCCGTATCATCCAGAACCTGCGTAAGGTGAAGTCGGGCAATCCCGTCTTTGTCCTTGACGAAATCGACAAGGTGAGCGGCAACAACATCAATGGTGACCCTCAGGCCGCCTTGCTCGAAATCCTTGACCCCGAGCAGAACAACACTTTCTACGATAACTTCATCGAGTTGGACTACGACCTCTCGAAGATCCTCTTT
>DAIOUZ010000025.1:10701-13461 GCA_036759285.1 Candidatus Limiplasma sp.
CGCGAAGAGAAATACGAAATTGCCAGACGTCACCTCATCCCCAAGCAGATGAAGGAACATGGTTTGGACAGCAAGCAAATTGCTTTCCCGAAGGACATCGTGATGCACATCATCGACGACTACACCCGCGAGGCAGGCGTGCGTAACTTGGAGCGTCGCATCGGTGACATGATGCGCTTCCGTGCCAAGCAGGTCGTCACTGAGGAGCAATTCGACAAGAAAATAACGATGGACGACATCCGCAAGGTGCTTGGTGTTCCGATGCACCATGACGAGGACGAGGTGAAACACACCATGCCGGGTGTGGCCACTGGATTGGCTTGGACGCAGGTGGGTGGCGAGATCCTGTCCATCGAGGTTAGCTTGAGCCGCGGTGGAGGACACCTCTCCCTGACGGGCAATCTTGGCGAGGTGATGAAGGAAAGCGCCACCATCGCATACGAGTTCATCAAGGCCCACGCTTCGCAACTCAACATCAATCCCGATGTGTTTGAGGCTTGGAACGTCCACGTCCATATCCCTGAAGGTGCCACACCTAAGGATGGTCCATCAGCAGGCATCACTATGCTTTCCGCCTTGACTTCCGCCTTCACCCAACGCAAGGTGAAAGGTCAGCTTGCCATGACTGGTGAAATCACGCTGCGTGGTCGCGTTTTGCCTGTGGGCGGTGTGAAGGAGAAGATACTCGCTGCCAAGCGCAACGGTGTCACTGACCTCATCCTTTCCATCGACAATGAGCACGATATCAAGGACATCAAGGAAGATTACATTGAAGGTCTGAACTTCCACTATGTGGAGAACATGATGGAGGTACTAGACCTTGCCTTGGAAAAAGAGCAGGACACGAACGACTTGGATTACAACAAGTATCTGAACAACATGCATCCCGAGGTGATTGGTTTCAAAGTCAAGTGATAAAGAAACTACAGATTGTACAGATGAAACAGATTCATGACAATAAATTTAGTGACGCAAGCGTCCAATTATACGGATTTCAGACCGTGTTAGTTCATCTGTACCCATCGGCTGCTTGCAGCCCTAAAATTTTGAAAACGAATTCGTAAAATCTGTATAATCTGTAGTTAAAATAATCCCATGCGAAAGATCTTCTTTGGAATATTGACTTTATTGTTGTTTGTTTCTTGCGGCAAACACCAAGATTCCGAGGAGGGCCTCGCTATCTTCAAGTACAACGAATCCTCCGGCATCCTGACCCTTGACCCGATTTACGCTAAGGACTTGCCGCATATCTGGGCCTGCAACCAGGTCTTTAACAGCCTTGTTGCTTTCGACGACCAAATGAACCTTGTCCCGATGGTGGCCAAGTCATGGGACATCAGCGAGGACGGCAAGACCTACACGTTCCATTTGCGGGATGATGTGCAGTTTCATGAGGATACCTGTTTTAAGGTAAAAACAAAGGTCCTTGAGCCTGTCGAAGAGCCGACTTCTCGTTTCGTGACGGCCCAAGACTTTGTCTATTCCTTCAACCGTGTGGTAGACAAACAGCTGAACTCTCCAGGCTTGTGGATATTCGCATCGGTCAAGCATGATGATGAGCAGTATGCTTTCACCGCCTTGGATGATACCACTTTCCAAATCGAATTGTCGAAACCATTTCCGCCGTTCTTGGGCATCCTTTCGATGACCTATGCCTCGGTGGTGCCGCACGAAGCCGTCGAGTATTACGGTGACGACTTCCGCAGCCATCCTGTCGGGACGGGACCGTTCAAGTTCCAGTATTGGAAAGAGAATGTGAAACTGGTTTTCCGCAAGAATCCCAACTATTTCGAGCATGACGAGGCAGGGGAGAGGTTGCCTTACATCGACGCCGTCTCCATCAGCTTCCTCATTGACAAGCAGGTAGCATTCTTGGAGTTCATCAAGGGCAAGTTTGACTTTATGTCGGGCATTGACGCGCGTTATAAAGACGAACTGCTGACTTACGACGGCCAATTACGCAAGAAATATGTGGACAAAATAGAACTCATCACCGAACCTTTTCTGAACACTGAGTATTTCTCGTTCTTCATTGACCCAAACGACCCGCTTGGTTCCGACCGTGCGCGAGCCTTGCGTCAGGCCGTCAACCTCTGCATCGACCGTGAGAAGATGCTGCGTTATCTGCGCAACGGCATCGGCGAGCCTGGCACGGGCGGCATGATTCCCGTGGGTTTGCCTGGACACAGCAACACAATTGGTTATAGTTACGATTTGAAGCGCGCACAGCGTTTGGTGGCGGAGAACCATTTGGAAGGTTATCTGCTGCAACTCTCCACCATCGCCGATTATGCCGACATCGGGAAGTCCGTGCAAAGTCAGGTGGAACAGATTGGCCTGCAGTGCAAGATGGAGGTGATGCCACCTGCCACGATGCGTAGCATGAGAAGCAACGGTAGCTTACCTTTCTTCCGTTCTTCGTGGGTGGCCGACTATCCCGATGCGGAGAACTACCTCTCGCTGTTCACGACATCCAATTTTTCTCCTGCTGGACCCAATTACACCCATTATACTAATCCCAAGTACGACAAATTGTATGACAAAGCCCAGTTGTGCAATGACTTGCAGGAACGTGCCCGTTATTACACAGAGATGGACAGCCTGATGATGCTGGATGCGCCCGTAGTGGTGCTGTATTACGACGAGGTGCTGCGTTTCGTCAACAAGCGCGTGAAGGACATGGGGAGCAACCCTACGAATCTGTTGGATTTGCGGAAGGTGAAGATAATTGATTAAAAATCAAAAAAAAGAATTCATTAA
>DAIOUZ010000025.1:13471-14079 GCA_036759285.1 Candidatus Limiplasma sp.
ATTTCCGAAAGCAGTATACGGGCAGACAGTACCCTGTCTTTACTGTTTGACACAGCTATGAAAAACTATGAAAAAGTGATTAATACTATGAAAATCAAGCACTTATTTCTTTCAATCCTACTGATGGGCGCATTCACTATGACCGCCCAGGAGGAAGCCAAAATGTTGCGCTTCCCGACTATCCACGGCAACAACGTGGTGTTCAGCTATGGCGGAGACCTTTATTCCGTCGACATCAAGGGCGGCATCGCCCACAAAATCACCAACGATGCCAACGGCTATGAAATGTTCGCGCGTTTCTCGCCTGACGGCAAACATTTGGCTTTCACCGCACAGTATGATGGCAACACTGAAGTCTATGTGATGCCTTATCCTGAATGCGGTACGCCCACGCGTCTGACCTACACGCCCACTTTGGGCCGCGATGATATTAGTGACCGTATGGGACCGAACAACATCGTCATGGCGTGGAAAGATAACGAAAACATCGTCTTCCGCTCCCGTAAGGAGAGTTGGGACGACTTCGTTGGCCAACTTTTCCTCGCCAACATAAACGGTGGATTGGCCGAGCAACTGCCCTTGCCCGAAGGCGGCTGGATCTCGTATTC
>DAIOUZ010000025.1:14089-15727 GCA_036759285.1 Candidatus Limiplasma sp.
ATTGCCTTCCTCACAGGTGGCCAGATTTGGACGATGAACGCTGATGGTTCAGATCGCAAACAGCTGTCCAAAACCTCGAAGGACATTGAGGGATTCAAATTCTCGCCCGATGGCAAGCAGATTGCCTATAACCGCGTGATGCGTGAGTTCCGTACTTGGAAATACTACCGTGGTGGCATGGCTGATGATGTTTGGATCTACGATTTCAAGTCGAAGAAGATCGAGAACATCACTAACAACAACGCGCAGGACATCTTCCCGATGTGGGTCGGTAACAAGGTTTACTTCTGCTCCGACCGCGACCGCACGATGAATCTGTTCTGCTATGACTGCGCCACTAAGCAGACCACCAAGGTGACGGACTACACCTATTATGACATTAAGTGGCCTTCGCTTGGCGACAAAGACATTGTCTATGAAAACGGTGGTCAGTTGTTCCGTTACAACCTCGCTGACGGCAAGGTGTATCCCATCCCCGTGCAAATGGCCAATGACAATAAGTCGACCCGCACCAAGTATGTGGATGCAAGCAAGTTCATCAACTCCAGCACGATTTCTCCCGACGGCAAGCGTGTGGCTTTCGGTGCTCGCGGTGACGTGTGGACAGTGCCAGCCAACTCGGGCATCACTCGTAACCTGACCCAGAGTGACAATGCCCACGACCGCAATGTGGCTTGGTCACCCGATGGCAAATACATCGCCTACATCAGCGACCGCACGGGTGAGGACGAGATTTATATCCAGACTCAGGACGGCAAGGAAGAAGCTATCCAACTGACCTCGAACTCCGACACCTATAAATATAGTCTCCTTTGGTCGCCCGACAGCAAGAAGATTCTTTGGGACGACAAAATGAACCGAATCAATATGGTTGATGTGGCTTCGAAAAAAGTCACCATGGTGGCTCAAAGTTTGGCTGGTGAGATGGACGACTTCTGCTGGTCGCCCGACAGCCGTTGGATTGCCTACGCCATGCCGAGTACTTTCTCTGTGAGCCGCATTCACATTTACAACGTGGCTTCGGGTAAGGACGAGGTCGTCACCGATGGCTGGTACAATGCCTCTTCGCCTGCCTTCGACAAGAACGGCAAGTACTTATATTTCACCTCAGAGCGTGATTTCCGTCCGACTTATGGATGGCTGGAGTGGAACCATGTCTATACCGATATGTCGAAGGTCTATCTGCTGACCTTACAGAAAGACACGCCGTCACCTTTCCTCACCGAGAACGATGAAGTGAAAGCAGAGGGCGACAATGAAGGCCCCAAGGACGAGTTCAAGGGCAAACCGGACGGTCCTAAGGGTGGAAAACCAGACGGTCCCGGTCCAAAGGGTGGCAAGCCTGAGGGCAAACCTGAAGGCAAAAAGGAAGCCAAGGAGGTGAAGATTGACTTCGAGGGCATCAGCAATAGGGTAGTGGTGCTTCCTGTGAATGCGGGACGCTACTTTAACCTAACAGGTGTCGAGGATGGCTTGTACTTTGTGGCTTTTGGTCGTAACGGCGGTGGCCTCAGCTACTTCAATGCTAAGTCCAAGAAGGTCACGAACATCGGTGGCGGCATGGGTTACGAGCTCTCAGCAGACGGCACCAAGATGCTCATGCGCGAAGGCCGTGGATATAAGGTGATTGATGCTCCG
>DAIOUZ010000025.1:15737-21454 GCA_036759285.1 Candidatus Limiplasma sp.
AGGCGCTGGCCCCGGCATGAAACCTGGCGAACCTGGCAAGGGTGGTGATGACGGCATCGACCTCAGTAATATGAAGAAATGGGTCGACTTGCGCACCGAGTGGACGCAAATCTACAATGAGGCCTGGCGCCAGATGCAAGATTTCTTCTATGCGCCCAACATGCACGGCGTGGACTGGCCTGCGATGAAGGAGAAGTATGGCAAACTGTTGCCCTACTGTGCTGACCGTAACGATGTGAACTACCTCATCGGTGAGTTGATTGGTGAAATCAACATCGGCCATGCCTACGTCGGTGAAGGCGACCGCGTGAAGCCCGAGCGTATCCCGATGGGTATGTTGGGCTGCCGCATCCACCGCGACAAGTCAGGCTACTATCAGATTGACAAGATCTTGAAGGGTGAGAACTGGAACGATAAGACCCGCTCGCCGCTAACCGAGGTCGGCGTGAACGCCAAGGAAGGCGACTATATCATTGCCATCGACGGACAAAGCACCAAGGACATGAAGGACATGTATGCTGCCCTCATTGGCAAAGCTGACAAGGCGGTGCTCCTTACCTTAAATAATAAGGCCTCTGAAAGCGGTGCCCGCGATGTGGTGGTGAAACCTATCGCCGACGAGACAGGCTTGTATTACTATAACTGGGTGCAAGGCAACGTCGAGAAGGTGAGCAAGGCTACCAAAGGTCAGGTGGGTTACATCCACATTCCTGATATGGGCGTGGAAGGCCTGAACGAGTTTGCCAAGTACTTCTATCCACAACTCGACAAGAAAGCCCTCATCATCGACGACCGTGGTAACGGTGGCGGCAATGTCAGCCCGATGATTGTGGAGCGTCTGCGTCGCGAACTGTCGATGTACGACGTGATGCGCAACGGCGAGCCTGAGACCAAGCCCACCAAGATGATGCTGGGTCCCAAGGTGCTGCTGTTCAACAAGTATTCCGCTTCTGACGGCGACCTGTTCCCGTACCAGTTCAAGAAGCACAAAATTGGTACGACTATTGGTATGCGTTCCTGGGGCGGTGTGGTCGGCATCCGTGGTAGCCTGCCCTTCATTGACGGTGGCTCGCTGACTCGTCCTGAATTTGCACCATTTGATGAAAAGGGCAATTGGGTCATCGAAGGCTACGGTGTTGATCCCGACATTGTCATCGACAACGACCCCGCCCGTGAGTTTGAGGGCATCGACGACCAGTTGAACAAGGCCATCGAGGTCATCCTCGAGCAGATGAAGGATTATCCCGATATTCCTGAGATTCCTGCTTGGCCGGACAAGTCGAAATAAAGAATGGTGAGAATTGAAATAAGGCTGTTTCCAAGAGGAGACAGCCTTTTTTTTGCATTATAGGTGAATGAGTGAAGCGAAAAAGATGCTATTCACATCATAATTTGATTTGAATATAGGCTTTATTCGTTGCATTACAAAGAAAAAGCCCGTCGGATAACTCCAACGGACTCTTTCAAATCAGGTTAAACCTCTCTTATTTCTTGGCTTTCTTGGTCGATGCCTTTTTAGCAGGTGCCTTCTTGGCTGCGGGAGCTTTTTTCTCTGCCGTTGCTTTCTTGGCTGGTACCTTCTTAGCCTTAGGCGCTTCGCCCTTGGGCGCATTCTTCAGGATGTCGCACATGAAGTCCCAGAACATCTGGACGGTGGCAATCTCGCAACGCTCGTCGGGCGAGTGCACACCGCGCAGGGTGGGACCGAAGCTGATCATGTCCATGCCCGGAATCTTGTCGCCGATGAGGCCGCATTCCAAACCAGCGTGGATGGCTCTGACTTTAGGATCCTTGTTGAAGCGTTTCTTGTAGCAGTTGACTGCGACGTTTAAGATGGCGCTGTTGGGGTTGGGTGCCCAACCTGGGTAACCGTCGGTGTGCTCCACGTCGGCATCGGCGAGGCTCCACACGGCTTCCACCATGTTGGCGATGTCTTGCTTCGACGACTCGATAGAGCTGCGCTGCGAGGTCTGGATGAAGAAATAGCCTTCCTTCTTCTTGCAGGAGGCGAGGTTGGTCGAGGTCTCCACGAAGTTCGGGATGGTTTGCGACATGGCGATGACACCGTGCGGGCAGGCGTAAAGGCCGTTCAGCAGGTTGTACTGAGACATCTCGTCGATGACTACATCGGGTTGTACCTCGGCGACTTCTGTCGTGACTTTCAGTCCGGGTTCGGTCACTTGGTATTCTTGCTTGAAGTGCTTCTCCATGTCCTTCACATAGTGCAGGAAATGCTCGATGCTATCGTTCGGCACGAAGGCCACTGCCGTGGCTTCGCGGGCGATGGCATTGCGCAGGTTGCCGCCTTGGAAGTCGTAGAGTTGAAGGTCGAACCAGTTGGTGCCTTGCCACAGGATGCGGGTCAGCAGCTTGTTGGCGTTGGCCAGGTTCTTGTTGATGTCGTCGCCGCTGTGGCCGCCTTTCAAGCCGCTCACGGTGATGCGGTAGGCGGTGCTGTCCTCAGGAGCGGGCTCCAGTTCGTACCACACCTTCACGATGGTGTCCATGCCACCAGCGCAGCCGATGAAGATTTCACCTTCGTCCTCAGAGTCGAGGTTGAGGAGGATGCGACCGGTGAAGTCCTCTGGGTCAAGTTTCATGGCACCTGTGAGACCCGTCTCTTCGTCGACGGTGAAGATGCACTCGAGCGGACCGTGTTCCACCTTCGGGTCGGCGATGACGGCCAAAGCTGCAGCCACGCCGATGCCATCGTCAGCACCGAGGGTCGTGCCGTTGGCATGCAGCCACTCGCCCTTGATGACGGGCTCGATGGGGTCTTTCTCGAAGTCGTGCTTCTTGTCGCTGTTCTTCTCGCACACCATGTCCATGTGGGCTTGCAGGATGACGGTCTGACGGTCTTCCATGCCCTTGGTGGCGGGCACGCTCATGATGATGTTGCCACAGTCTTCCTTGACGTAGCTGATCTTATGGTCTTTCGCCCATTTCTCGAGGTATGCCACCATTTTGGCTTCTTTCTTCGACGGACGCGGCACACCGAGGATGCCGTTGAACTCTTTCCACATGCCTTCCGGCTTTAATTTCAGGATTTCGTTGCTCATTTGTTCAAGTTTTTATTGTTGAAATGTTGATTGTTTTCTTTTTGTCACAAAACCTGCAAAACCCTCAAAACCTTTTTTCAGTATTGTAGGAAGCACGCCAACCGGCTGCTTCCTGGCGGCGACACGGTTGTGGAGCCGCACACACTTTTCTGAAGTTTTGCATTGTTTTGTATGTTTTGTGATTTAACTATTTTTTATCAGTTTTATTGTCTCTAGAGGGCTCTCCGACTTAAACACCGCATTGCCTGCGACAAGCACATCGGCCCCCGCCTCGAACAAAGCCTTGGCGTTCTTCGTGTTCACGCCGCCGTCCACTTCGATGAGTGCGGAAGCGTGTTGTTCATTGATCATCAAACGTAACTTGCGGATTTTTTCGTATGTGCGCTCGATGAATTGCTGTCCACCAAAGCCCGGGTTGACCGACATAAGGAGCACCAAGTCCAAGTCACCGAGGATGTCCTCCAAGACGGCCACAGGTGTATGGGGGTTGAGCACTATACCAGCCTTCACACCCAGAGCCTTGATCTGTTGCACGGCACGATGGATGTGGTTGCATGCCTCATAGTGAAAAGTGATGATGTCGGCGCCAGCCTTGGCGAAGGCCTCGAAGTATTTCTCAGGCTCCACAATCATCAGGTGGACATCGAGGGGCTTCTGCGCTTTCTTCTTGATGGCTTGGACGACGGGAATGCCGAAGGAAATATTAGGCACAAAGCGCCCGTCCATCACGTCGCAGTGGAACCAGTCGGCCTCGCTACGGTTAACCATCTCAATGTCGCGTTCCAAGTTAAGGAAGTCAGCTGACAATAGGGAAGGGGCAATGAGTTTTTGCATTATGGTTGTGTTTTGTGCTTGCAAAGATATTAAAAATGTGGTAATGTTCCCGAATTTGTGTATTTTTGCAAGTGAAATTAAATGAAAATCTATGACAACGGTTGCTTTGGAAAAAGAAACTAATAGCTATTGGGATCTCATTAAAAACTTGAGCACGGAGGTAAAACTTGCCTTAATTGCAAGACTCAGTAGCTCACTTGTGCGTGAGGTTGTGCGGGATGAAAACGAGGCCAATCGCCTTATTGATGAGATTTTGCAAAATGCTCCAGCCGACGCTCCTTTAACTGATGAAGAAATCCAGCAGGAGATTAACGCCGTCCGTTATGCCGTATGAAAATAATCTTTGACAACAATATTTGGATTTCGTTTCTCATCGGCAAGAGACTTGCAGAGCTACGTCAGGCTTTTGTTCGAGATGACGTAGAGGTGTACTATTGTGTTGAATTGGAACGTGAATTTCTTGATGTGTCTCATCGTCCAAAAATCTTAAGATATGTTGATGATGAACAGATTGAGCGTGTTCATAAACTCATGCTTGATTTATGCCATATAGCAGAGGCTACAGAAATACATCCTGCTCCTGTTAGAGACCCTAAAGATGTATACCTTTTGGCACTCTGTGATACCACTTGTGCGGATTACCTTGTTTCCGGAGATTCTGATTTGTTGGAATTGAAAGAGTATCACCAAACAAAGATTGTCACTTTTGAGACAATTCATGAATTGCTGTCGTAAAGTCTTAAGTCTTGACAATCCCAGAGCAATCAAACTGCCGGGTATCGTTTTATCAAAAAAGCCTCCCAAAATTTTGAGAGGCTTTTTTGATTCATTAACCGAGATAACTCTTCAGGATCTTGCTTCGGCTGGTGTGTTTCAACCGGCGTATGGCTTTTTCCTTGATCTGGCGCACGCGCTCGCGCGTCAGGTCGAATTTCTCACCAATCTCTTCCAAGGTCATCGGGTGGCTGCCGTTCAGCCCGAAATACAGGCGGACGACATCCTGCTCCCTCTGCGTCAGGGTGGAGATGGCTCGGTCAATTTCTTTGCGCAACGACTCATACAGAAGTTCGGTCTCAGGTGTCGGGGCCTCCTCGCTCTTCAGCACGTCGTACATGGTGTTGTCTTCATCCTGCACGAGCGGTGCATCCATCGAGATGTGGCGACCGGCGTTTTTCATCGACTCTTTCACCTCTTGCTCCGTGATTTCCAGCACCTCGGCAATCTCCTCTGCATTGGGTTCACGCTCAAACTCTTGCTCTAACTTGGCGTAAGTTTTGTTGATTTTGTTGATGGAACCGATTTTGTTCAGGGGGAGACGGACAATACGCGATTGTTCGGCCAAAGCCTGTAGGATGGACTGACGAATCCACCACACGGCATAGGAAATGAACTTGAAACCTCTGGTTTCGTCGAAACGTTGTGCGGCTTTGATCAGTCCCAAGTTGCCTTCGTTGATTAAGTCGGGAAGACTGAGGCCTTGGTTCTGATACTGTTTTGCTACGGAGACTACAAAGCGCAAGTTGGCCTTGGTGAGTTTTTCCAATGCGATCTTGTCGCCTTGCTTGATACGCTGGGCCAACTCAACCTCTTCTTCAGCCGAAATCAGCTCAACCTTACCAATCTCTTGCAGGTACTTGTCGAGAGACGCGGTCTCACGGTTCGTCACCTGCTTCGTAATCTTTAACTGCCTCATTTAAGTTTATTTAGTTCTTTGAATAAGTTTTCTTTGTCATTCGAGCGGATTTGCAAATCCGTCAGAACTGTTGTTTCCACGTCGAGGCTGGCGGATTACAGATCCGCCAGAACCTCTTGTGGGTTTTTACT
>DAIOUZ010000025.1:21464-22424 GCA_036759285.1 Candidatus Limiplasma sp.
AGTTCTTTGAATAAGTTTTTTCTTGGGTTTGAGCGGATTTGCAATCCGCTCGCATGGAGATGGGGATTTGTAATCCCCTATGTAAAGGCTGGCGGATTCGAAAATCCGCCAGGACTCCTTGTACTCATTAATGTCTGCGGGGGCCGCCGCCGTTGCCGCCGTGGTTGCCACCGTTTCCGTGACCACCACCGTTGCGGTTACCACCACCATGACCGCCATTGCCATGGCCGCCAGGACGATTACCACCAGGACGCGGGCCGTTGCCGCCCTTCTTCTCCTCATAGCCTTCCGGCTTGGGGAGCAGGGCACGGTGCGACAGACGCAGCTTGCCAGTCTTCTCATCGATTTCGACAAGCTTCACATCGATTTCGTCGCCTTCCTTCAGGCCCGTCTCTTCCATGTTCTCATAACGCTTCCAGTCGATTTCGGAGATGTGGAGCAGACCGTCCTTGTTGGGGATGATTTCCACGAAGGCACCGAAGGCCATGATGGAAACGATCTTGCCGTGGTAGACCTCGCCAACCTCAGGCACTTGAACGATGGCCTTGATCTTGGCCTTGCAGGCTTCGATGTCTTCCTTGTTCTGCGAAGCAATCTCCACGATGCCCTTCTGTTCGTCTTCGGTGATGACGATGACGGTATTGGTCTGCTTCTGCATCTCTTGGATGACCTTGCCACCAGGGCCGATGACGGCACCGATCATATCCTTCGGGATATACATGGTCTCGATGCGAGGCACAAACTCCTTATAATCGGAACGCGGTTCGGAGATGGTCTTGGCCATCTCGTCGAGGATGTGGAGACGACCCTGACGGGCTTGCTCCAGGGCTTCGGTCAGCACCTCATAGGAGAGGCCGTCGACCTTAATGTCCATCTGGCAGGCGGTGATACCATCGCGGGTACCCGTGACCTTGAAGTCCATGTCGCCGAGGTGGTCCTCGTCACCGAGGATGTCGGTGA
>DAIOUZ010000026.1:0-1659 GCA_036759285.1 Candidatus Limiplasma sp.
CCGATGGAGCCGGTGGAGATGCTCTCCATCTTCTCGGCCTCGGCACCCAGGCGCATGATGCTTCCCTTGCCAAAGCTCTTCTCGATGTTACCTAACGTGGCTTCCAAAGCCTTCAATTTCTCCTGCCTCAGTTTTGCAGCTTCTTCTTGTGTTTTTTCAGTAGTCATGATTGTGGGGTTTTTAATTAGTTAGTATTTAATGATTTAAAATTTAAAGATTCAAAGATTTAAAATTCAAAATTCGCTTTCGCGCGGTCATTAATTAAATGGACAAAGATAGTAAATTTTGACATGCTTAGGTTATTTTTTGGTGATTTTTAATAAAAGACTTGCATATTATGAAAAAGTTGTATTTTTGCGTTGGGAAACATCGGATACAGTACCGTTTGAGCCTGCCTCTTTATCGGCATTTGTTGCAGGTTGCGAAGTATTACTGGGAGCCGGTTCCTTATTCTGCAATTCGGAAGCAGACCAGATGTTTTCCTTATTTCTCCCGTATCTTTTCGACAAAACGCCTGCACTATTGACATTCCAATAGGTGTCATCCTTTGATAGCTGCACCCATAAAGTATTATTATGTTCATCGGCAAGTTGTACTAAATAGGTCTGACATTCTCCTTCATCCGAATTTTTATAGGCATTGCCTTTTTTGATACTATTGTAGTTTTGCGCAACGTATGCCACGAAAACGACAACGGTTTCAAAGCCTGCTTTCCTGATTTGGTCGCCATGACGGATTTCAATGTGCATCAATCCGTTGTTTCTGTCGCCTATCGACAGCCGAATGGGGGCAGGCGTCAAGTTTTGTTCCACTGTGATATGTCCAAAGTCAACGCCTCCATCGGGGGCTTCTACAAACGGCAACCCGTTTTGATCCATGATTGTTGAAATGCGGTATTCCATAGTTGATAAAGATTTGATGCCGCAAAGTAACGAAGCTTGTCAAGAAAAAGCCGTTGATTAAACGTTTGTAGTCGACTGTAGTCGTTTGTTGTCGTTTGCTGTCGGATATATAGTTGGTTTACAGAGTTTTCATTATTTTCGAAAATTGTAATCGTCTGATGAATTAAGTTTGTTTTGGGGAATGACATTATTCTCATTTATCCCCTCTCCTACCTATGGAATTATCGTCGTCTCTCATGATGATCAGGACGAACGCCACCACAACGAAAAAAATCAACAAATCCCCAAATCCATTTAGTGTGAAGAACATGGCCGATACTCCTTTCTGACTTTTGAAACGCAAATAAAAATGCTGTTTTAAGTGTTAAACATCAATTCACGATGCAAAAATAGAAGCCACCTGTTTCAAATCGTGGTACAAGTTTAGAGTTTTTTCATTTTGCATTGGTAGATTTTGAGTACTTGCCTCAACTGTTCAAACGACCAACTGTAACCTGTTCGGCCTTTTAAACATGCAGTTGAGCAGCGAGCATGACTTTTTCTTTTTATGCGGAGGTTAATGCCGTCAGATGAATTAGGGGCGTCCTTTCAGTATACTTGAGACCTTCTTTATCTGCGGAGGTTAAAACCGTCCGATGAATTAGGGCCGTCCTTTCAGGACTCTATCACCCTTGATAGCAGAATGACATTTTTTCTATAAGGTTACATCCTTTCAAAGAGTTTTCCTATTTTTGTACTCTGAAGTCGAGGCAGAGTC
>DAIOUZ010000026.1:1669-3671 GCA_036759285.1 Candidatus Limiplasma sp.
CAAAGGACGGCCTTATTACAAGCGGGGGTGCAACCCTCGCCCAGCCCCGAAGGGGCGAAACAACAAACTCAACCATCATGGGAAGCTCACTCGTAAAAAACGACATCCACATCGTATTCCATATCGAGTACCATAGCATGGAGATACGCGACGAAGACCTTGGCCAAGTGTTCGCCTACATTGGCGGTCTCATCCGCGAAATGAGCGGCATCCCCATCGCCATCGGTGGCATTGGCAACCATGTCCACATCCTCACCTCGTTACCCAAGACCATCACCTTGTCCGACTTCGTAAAAAACATCAAGGCATACAGTAGCAAGTGGATCAAGACCTTAGACGAAAGCTATTACGAAGGCTTCTGTTGGCAGGCGGGCTATGGAGCCTTCTCGGTGGACTACAGACATCTTGACCAAACCGCACAATACATCCGCAACCAAGCGGCACATCACCATCGCACTGAATGGCGAGAGGAATACCAGCAACTATTGGATGAAGCAGGTATTGAGTATGATGAGCGGTATGCGTTTGAGACGAATTGAGATAGCATTGAACTTGTAAGCGGAGGTTGCGCCACCGCATGACATTGGGTCGTCCTTTCAGGACTATTGTTTTTCCCTGATATAATAATCCAATATAGCCATTTGCATTTCTCCATCATCTAACTCAAAACCGTAAATCTCGGCTTCGTCAGGGTTTTCAAAGTAATCTTGCCATTCCTCAAATGCCTTTGAAACTGGAATGTGACCGATGAATGGCATCTCCAAGAACTCAGAAAGCATATCATCAAAATCGATTCCATAGCCGTTGCTCATTTCACAGAGCTCATCCGTTTCGGAGTTATACAGCATCATAACCACAACCTGGTTTCTTTTGATTGCTGCACGCACATCAAGCAAAAAGTCTTCTTTGGTTTTCATATTTGAATATCAAATCTCACTTTAAAAACCCATACTCATAAACCTTAGGCTCAATTCGGTTGGCAAGAATCTTCATCTTCTCGCGCAAATCGGTAATAAGTGCGGTATAGGTCGCGTCATCGCTTTTGGCGTTCATGTTGCCTTTGTCGTTGGTGCCCTGAAAATGTAGGCGTATGTCGTAAAACGAAGCATCAGCAATAGCGTTAGGCTGGCTATGGTAATATCGCCACAATGCAAGGCCCGCGTCGTAAACGGCCTGCGCCTCGGGCGACATCTGCTGTAGAAATGCACTGCTTTGCGTCTCCTCACCAAACAATTCCGTGTTCGTATCAGGCGCTATTTTCCCGCTAAGATAATCCGACATAAACGTCGATTTGAAGGTCTTATGGCAACCCACCTGCTCGCGGGTAAAGGGAATCCAATGGTTGATGCCTTGTTGCGCTGTAATTCTATTTTGCCCATGAAACAAGGTGTATATCAAACAGTTCGTCTGAAACTCCTTATCTTTGAGCCAACCATCGTTGGGATAGAGAAATTGGTCGCGGTCGTTGAGCCATGTGGCTTCAATGCAATGACGGACAGTAAAATAGATGCTCATAGGCATAATATTCTGTTTCGTCACCCAATTACCTTTGACTTGCTTCAAATCATTATCTGAAGGAGTTAATGTTAAAAACACACCATTATTATTTTGAAAATCGGTGCCAAGAAACCTTAAATATGCAATATGTTCGTTTTTCTTGTCGTAAAAAATTCTAATCCAATGAATTAAATACTTTTCATCCTTGTATGCAAAGATGTTTTTACATTCTTGTTTTTCTCCTTTGGCATCAAAAACATCAGCACAAATGCTCTCAAAATCTTCTTTTTGATTTGTATGCCAAATTTGAAAACCTATTGGAAATTGCCCTGTGACATTATCAAATGTGTTTGCAGGCATCAAAAAGATTCGGCTTAATTTGGCTGAAAAATTTCTTCTAAATCCAACAAAATTCGGTCCGATCTGTCTCAGGCCGTTCATATAGTTCTCAAAGAAACTGTTGTAGATCGTGTTCACCAGCGGAACAAGCGTAAATACCGCAAAT
>DAIOUZ010000026.1:3681-4591 GCA_036759285.1 Candidatus Limiplasma sp.
TTCACCACACGTGCAAAAAACTGTGCGAACAACTCATTTACTGCACGTCCTAATTCTTCGCCGTACTTCTTTCTGATACGACTTTCTGAAAGACCTTGTCTGTTTGCTCCAGTTCCACTTGAAGTTCTTGCGTTGGCGGCCTCCGCATACGGCGGATTGATATAAATGACCAATTTTTTCCGCTTTTCCGTGTCATTCAAAATCTCTTGCAACTCCTCAGGGCATTTTGAAAAGTCGTCGTTGAGGAAATCAAATTGGAACACATGGTTTTCGGCCATGTTCCAGCCGTTGGCGATGCGGTCCATCATTACATCCACATCCTGCTTGTCCAAGGTGGAAGCCCACACTCGGTCGTAGTTGGTGAGGCCGTTCAGCAGATTGCCTGTTCCTGCGCAACAGTCCCAAATGTAGTACTCGTCCTGCCAACGCTCGCCAAGCACGTCAGCCAAGTATTGTTGGCTCTTCTCCACCCATATTTGCGGGGTGAAGTAAGAGCCTTTGCGCTCGCGGATGTCCTGCGGCACCAACAAGTCGCGTCGTCCGATAATATAGTCCCAGTATTCCTCCTTGGGTGGACGTGTGTAAATACTCCAAAACTGCCTGTAGGCCTTTTGTTTGTCGTTGAAACCCACCGACGAAGTGGAGACCAGTCCCATCTCGTCAATCTTCTTGGCCAGTTCGTACTTGGTCTTGCGCAGCACCACATAAAGCGAGTCTTTGAGCGATTCCTCGTTGCTCGACAGCAGGTCCGCCAAGAAAAAGTCAGCGGAAATGATGCCTGCCTTGTTAGCCTTGGCCCAATCGACTGAAATCGTTGGCCTCACCTTGTCGCTCCACTTTTGGAAAACAAAGGTAAAGTTGTTCTTCGTTACCGAAATTTTCTCTGTGGCTTCCTTGCCAATCTTAAAGT
>DAIOUZ010000026.1:4601-18323 GCA_036759285.1 Candidatus Limiplasma sp.
AACGGCGACGGCGAGGTCCATCACGTTGCCCTTTTTGATAAACTCCTTGAACTCAGCGGCTTGTGTGGCATAATAGAAGAGAATGGAGTTTTCTTCCAACAAGTTCTTGCAAAGCGTGTATAGCTGTCGAAACTCCTTGGTGTCGTGGTTCGAGGGCGTGACGTTCCAATTGAAATCGTTCTGATAGAAAATGCCTTGTATTTCGTGGTACTCGATGAAAGCGAACTTCTCGGCATCGAAAGCCCCGATGTACTTGGGTGGCAGGTATTTCTCAAAAGTGCGTTCCTTCCCGATGGTGAGAATGAGCTGCACAAACGACTCGTAAATGTCGTGCGAAGTGCCTTGTTTGGCCTCGGCCCAAAGCAGCGACTTGAGGTCGTCGTTCTCGAACTCATCAAAAATCGACGTTTGCCCATGCTCGACAATGTTCTTGGCAATGACAAAATCGATGTTGCCAAGTTGGGTGTATTTGTAACTGTTGAAGAAGTCCTGCTGCACCGCGCTTTTCAGCGGTTCTTCTTTTAGTTTCTTGTAGTCCATAGTGGAAAGTTTTGCGCAAAGATATCAAAACAATGCATCCGTGAAAGATCTACCACCACCACCAGTCGTATTTGTGACTGCATTCACTGTCGTCACTGATCCATGATCGATAACCCGGGTGCTTGCGTTCCTTGCGGGTTTCTTTGACCGCTATGATTGCGAACACTATCACTATGATGATCCAATACATTGTTTCGTCACTTTTCTTCGCTACAAATATACAACAAATTTTGTTTCAGTTAATAAATTATTATCAGGGCTCAATAAAACAATCCAAAATAACCATCTGCATCTCACCGTCATCCAACTCAAATCCATAGATTTCGGCCTCATCTGGATTTTCAATAAATCTTGCCATTCCTCAAATATTTCATTCAAAATACAATATCCAAAGCTTGTCGAACATCCGTCAAAACCAACTCAGCCATCAGCTCTTTGGTAAGATGTGGCACACTGGCAAGCCTATTCGCTTGCATCTCAATCGTTTTCTCGAACAGGTTTCTTACATAACGTGCATTACCAAAATCCTTGGATTTCTTTGAAATCTTTGCTTCAAAATGATTTTTTAAGCAATCGCCAGCCTCTTTCGACAACACATAATCGTTTTTTTGGGTTTGAAGCAGAAAGATTTCGAATAGTTCCTCTGCGCTATAATCGGGGAAACAAATGTATCGATTGAAACGCGACCGAAGACCTGGATTGGAATTGATAAACTGCTCGATTTCATCGGTATAACCAGCGAGGATAACCACCAGCCTATCTCGATTGTCCTCCATGCGTTTCAACAATGTGGCAATGGCTTCTTTGCCATAATCCTCACTACCGCCTTGGTTCAATGCATACGCCTCGTCGATAAATAGCACTCCGTCAAGAGCCTTGTCAACAATCTTATTTGTTTTCACTGCGGTTTGACCAACATATTCAGCCACCAAACCTGAACGGTCTGTTTCAACAAGATGACCTTTTTGAAGTACGCCAAGATCTTTGTATATCCCTGCCAAAATACGAGCCACTGTTGTTTTGCCAGTACCAGGATTTCCGGTGAAGACACAATGATACGACATAGCTGGTGTCTTCATACCAGCCTCCTGCCGTTTTTGCATCATACAAATGTAGTTATTGAGCGAATGGATGCTCGTTTTCACAGTCCCCAATCCAATCATCTCATCAAGACGGTCAATTGCAAGAGGTGCGATGGTTTCTTCTTGAGACGCAGACGTTTCTTCTTGTTCGTCACTCAAAATCGTTGAAAGCCAGTCGCTTTCACTGTCAGTAACCACATCATCGACTTTAGCCACGACAGAAGCAATCCTATGCATCATAACCCGGTATCGTTGCTCATATTCCCTGCTATAACCATGGATGGCAAGACAAGCCATAAAGTCCTCATGCCCATCAGAAGCCTTGGCATTGACATCAGCATTCGCAAGTGTTTGCAAAGCCTTTTGCATGGTTTCCCTTATGCTCTCGTGAAAACTCGTGATTCCAAGAATTTCATCCTTAAACTTTTCATAAGTGGGAAGGTCTTCTACCCCAATATTCATCATAATGGAAGCAAACTCGTAAAGATATTGCCCTTCTTTTGTATCCAAGTCAATGACACATGGCTTTTCGCCTGTTGCTGGATTGTAATTATCTACAAGATGTCCGAAAAAAGCACTTCATGCCAAACAAAAGATCACTTTTTTCCACAACGGAACTCGGACCTTTGTTTATACCTGACATATAATCTATGAATTCTTTTTCAGAACAGATAGTATCGAGCAACATATAGGATTTGTACACCGCTTCTAACAATGCTTCATACTTGTCTTTAGACAACAACACCAGTTTTGAATCCGTTACCAATGTGTTTTGAGATGGAATGGCCTGAGATTCATTTGAGTTTCCCATTTTCACACTTGCATCATTATACTTTTTCATATTTGTTTTATTGAATACAATTTCGCCACCAATAATGAGACTTCCGAGAACCGCCACCCAAATAACATTCGAAGTGTAGTAAGAAATGATAATGGTAAGCGCAAAGCCAACGAGAGCACCCCAACACCCCAACGACATCTTGTCGGCAAGAGGCTTGAGATCTTCCCTCTCTCTTTTTCCGTTTTTCTCGTTTACCCGAATCATGTAAATGGCCATAGGTATTGCCAAAGCAAAACAAACAAGCAAAGTCACGCCATTATGAACAGCAAGGAAGGAATTAGGACCTGTACCCAAAGCGATTATTTTGCATACGGCATCCAACGACAAGAAACAACCTAGAATAATCAATAACCTTTGCATGATTTAAGTCTTTATTGTAAAGAGATTCCGACAATTCGTTTTGACTTTGCAAAAATAAAAAGTTGTTGTTTCAAATCATGGTACAAGTTCAAACTATTTTCTTTTTTCTGCAACAATTGCGTTTTTTTCATTGTGGTTGGTTCCATATCAAAACTCCAACTCCCTAAACCTCCTCACCAACTCATCCACCCCTTCCACAGCGGTTGCTTTGATATGTTGATACCCCATAGGAAGACCGCCTTTTATGTCATTCGGGTCAATCAAAAACTTGGGAATTTCCCGCTTCGCATAGTTGACCAATCCTGCCGCTGGATACACCACCAAAGATGTGCCGATAACAACGAAAATGTCGGCTTGTTCAACAAAATGAATGGCCTCGTCCATATTATCCACATATTCACCAAACCAAACGATGTAAGGACGCAACTGGGAACCATCGGCTGCCTCGTCGCCCAAACGGATGGGAACTTCAAGCGGATATTCCTTGATGCAATTGGGGTCGAGGCGGTTGCGCGAGGAGGTCACTTTGCACAATTCACCGTGAAGGTGCAGCACTTTACTGCTGCCCGCTCTTTCGTGCAGATTGTCCACATTTTGGGTGACTATCGTCACATCATACCGTTTTTCAAGTTCGGCCAGAACAAAATGTGCATGGTTGGGCTGGACTTCCAATAAGTTTTTCCGTCGAGCATTATAGAAATCAAGCACGGCTTGCGGGTCTTCTTCAAAGCCCTCAACACTGGCCAATTTCATGGCATCATATTTTCCCCACATTCCATTTGCATCACGAAATGTAGGGATTCCACTCTCAGCGCTAATACCAGCGCCTGTAAAAATGACAAGTTTCTTTTGCATAGAAAAGGATTGTAATTTTTCTGCAAAATTAGAAAAATGCTTCAAACCCTTTCATTCCTCCTCACCTTAATCGTCAGATTCACCTGCTGCTCAGGATGCGCTTTCTCGTTGACTTGGTTAATGCGGCACTCGAAGATGTCGGCATAGCCCATGTCCATCATCAGGGCGATGGTGTTGTTCTGCGCCCTTGGGATGTAACCAAGACAAACTTGTTCGTCTTGTTCCTCGTCGTTGTAACAAACCATCACCGCGTTGGGGTCGTAACGATTGTCGGCCTCGCGCACCAGTTGGACCACAGTCCCCACTTTCAGTTTGTCCCAAACCTCGTCGGCTTCGTGATACATTCTTCCCGCCAGATGGCAGTCCATGAAATACTTCTTCTTTGCTTCCATAATTGTGTTGTTTTTTAGGGTTTAACAATGAATTACGAGGCAAAAATAGAAGCCACTTGTCCCAAATCATGGTACAAGTTCAAAGTTTTTTCATTTTTCTTGGTAAATTTTTGCGGAATCCTCGTGCCATTGCCGCATTTCATCGGCCAACCATTGGGGTTCAAGCACTTTCAGCCATGCACCACGCGAAAGCAGTTGCCCCTTGAAGTCGGTGGTGGGACGCAAGAAGAGTTCAAAGTCGGCAAAGTCTTGCTTTTCATCGCATTGAAGCTCCTTTTGCGTGTGGTGCAAAGGCAAGTCGCGCAGATAATACCGCTCCATGCCGTATGCCCGAAGCACAATGCGTTCAGGCTTGCTGCCATCGCCGATGACCACGCCATAGCACTCGCCGAAAAACTCTGTGGCATCAAAGTCGGGATCCATCTTGAAGGTTTCATCGGTAGCTGTGATGTCCTCCATGCGGTCGAACGAGAACATGGCAAAGCCGCCATCGTCGAAACGGCCCAACAAATACCACCGTTGCCTGAACAGCTTGATGCAATACGGCGACAAGTTGAACGTCCTCGACTCCGTAGCCTGATAACGCCGATACCGCACCGTGACTTTCTTGCCTTCATTCATGGCGCGAAGCACCCGCTCCAACAACTCGCCATTTGACGGGATATTTTCAAGCACGATGCGGCGTTGCAGGCTCATGCTCTCGCTGATGAGGTTGTTCACCGTCAGCGTGGAGAGCATCCAATTCTGCACCGAGTCCTCATGCAGCACTTCCTCATTCCCAATGTAATAACGGTAGCCATCCTTCCTATCGCAGTCGATGTAGATGCCGAAGATGTCCTCGATGGCATCCTTGTGGCGGTTGAAAGTGGTACGACTCAACGGGATGCCTTCGCTCATCTCCGTCCGCAGCCATCTCTCGTTGATGTCTGCAAACGATATCCGCTTGGCGCTGTGGATGGTGTTCACCAACCAGATGTATTCCTTGAATAATACAGGAGTTTTCATATTATGCCCATTCCGTTCATTCAACAAAGTCCTGAAAGGACGCCCCTATTACATCGGAGGTTTCAACCTCCGTGTAACAAGAACGTCAGTGCAATCTCACGACATAGAAGGTTTCAACCTCTGTTTCACGGCAACACCTTCCCCACCGCCTCGTCAATCTGGGCGCCTCTCAACCCTTGTGCGACAATGCTGCCGTCGGGAGCAAAGAGGATGATGTAAGGGATGCCGACGATATTGAATCTCTCCGCCAAAGCCTGCGATGGGTCAAGCACCTGGGGATAATGGATGCCCAGATTCTTCAAGGCCATCTCCGTTGCTTCCTGCTTGTCGTTCACCGGCACACCGATGACGACCAGCCCCTTGTCGCGATACTTTTCGAAAACAGCGACCACATTGGGCGCTTCGGCCTTACATGGACCGCACCATGAAGCCCAGAAGTCGACGAGCGTGTAGCTTCCTGTTCCCACATAGTCTTCAAAAGTGCCTTGTTCTTTCTTGACCTCACCGTTTTCGAGCAACGTGATTACAGCTTCTTCTGGCAATGACTTCAGATGTTCGTAATAGCCACCCAATTGGGCATCCGCCTTGACGGCCTTACCGCCTTGTTCATAAAGAGCGATGAATTCATCCTTATCAATCAACTCCAACATTAACCCCAATGCCTGTGCGCCAATGGCATCGTCCTTATGCTCCTGATAGACTTCGCGAGAGCGATCAACAAGTTGCTTGTCCATCTCTTTATAGAGGTTCTTGACTCCAATAGTGTCACCAGCGTCCTCCAACATTATCGCCTTTTCGACATACTCAAAAGCAGTATTCATAATCCACTGCTGATAATCTTGGTTCTCTTGCGACAACGGACTGCCTGATATGGCCGGGACACCTTCATCAATAGTGACCTTGATCTTTCTTGCATCCGGGATAAGTGGTATAGGGTCATAGCCCATGGACTCGGTCTCCTCTGCATAGCTCTCGACTTCATAAGGTAGTTCGCCCCTGATGATGCTGACACCTGATTCGGGATCGATATCACATTTCAAGGTAAAAGCACCATCCTTTACGGCTGCGACATCCAGCAACTGGCCCGACATATCCACCAGGCGCACGGTATCTACCGGATCCGTCAAGGTTCCGCTAATCGTACATACGTTATCATTGCAGGCGCAAAGCGCTGCCAAAGCCATTAAAGCAAAAAGAATACGTTTCATAGCATTATTGTTTTATGTGATGGGCAAAAATACAACTATTTTTGATTTGGCATGAGGCTATTTTGGATTTTCCAACCAATCTATTTGGTCCTTTTTTCTCCTTTGCAGACAATAAGTCGCAAATTCTGCAAATAGACTCAACACCCCAGCATAGCCGCAGGAGCAATGTTCAAAGTACGGCAAAGTTGTCGCGCAATCTTTAATGTCGGCTCTGAACGACCTGTTACATAGTCGTTTATGCGTGAAGGGCTTATCCCAATCAATATGGCAAGTTGCTTTTGGGTCATCTGCTTTTCTTCGAGCGACAACTCTATCAAATCGGCCACAGACGGCTTCTCGATGGGATAATGCTCCTTTTCATAGTCAATTACAATGTCCGACATCATCGTCAATTCGATGGCGTTGCGATCATTGGCTGGAGTCTCGTCCGTCACCAACGGCAACAATTCTTCTATTCTTGCCAAGGCAAATTCGTATTGTTCTTTTGTTATCTTGCTCATAATGAACCCCTTTCTATATTGTTGAAACATCAATTCTGTCATACTCGCTATGAGTGCCCACAAATCGGATGAAAATATGGCCTATCGTAAATTTCACCACTACCACAAGACGATACTTATTTCCTCTAATATTAAACACATACCGCTGATTCCCAACATAATCCGTCGCTGGAAAATCAACTTTGATGTCAGACAAATTCCTCCATTCCGCATTTTCGGCTATTTCATACCAACGTTCCAAAGCGGCCTTGGCATCGGAGTGTCCTTCCGATTCATAGAACTCAACCAATCGTCTATGTGATACTATTCTCATTTCGACTGCAAAAATAATCAAAATTCTAAAATACAAAACTTTTTATTCGAAAAATATCGATTTTCAAAATCAAATTCTCCTTTTGCGAATAATAAGCCGCAGAATTTGCGGATTAACATTAAATCCTCTTCCTCCCCCAATCCGCCTTCCAGATATAAACCAGCGAAATCAAACCGATGAGGATGTTGTAGACCCACTCCGCGGTCCACACACCGGCGATGGTGGAGGTCTTCGACATTAGGAAGACATAGACGATGTAAATGATGAGGATGCCAAACTCCAAAGCCATGGCCGCTGTGGTGTTGCCTGTGCCCGAGACGGCCTCGAAGAAGGTCATGGAGAAGGCACCCAAGAGGGTTGCAACACAAATCACATAGACCGAAGGGATAGCTGCCTGGGCCAAAGTCATGTCGTCAGTATAAATCTGCAAGACCAAGTGCGGGATGATGGACACCACAATCACCAAAACCACAGAGCACAAGAAACTGTTTTTCACCACTTTCCAGACCGTCGACATCACCTCAGTGCTCTTGCCCTCGCCGATGATACGGCTCGTCAGCGTGTTGGCGGTCGAAGCAAAGGCGATGCCAGGGATGATAAGGATCATATAGGTGCTGCGGACCACGGACGAGACCCCGATGGCCGTCTCCCCCATCTTCTCGATCATGACGAAGAAGATGAACCAGGCACCGAACGAGAACAGACGCTGTATCATACTCGGGAAAGCCACCTTGAGGATATTACCCAGCAGTTGCGGATCCATCTTGTGCCAACGGAACATGCCGTAATCCTCGTGCGGTATCTTGACGTAAGTAAAAATCCAAAAGAAGCAGAACGCCGTAATCTCTGCCATCAGCGAAGCCAAGGCCGCGCCACCGATGCCCATCTCGGGCAGCCCTGCATTGCCGAAGATCAATGCCCAGTCGAAGAAGATGTTGACCACAGCCATGATGAGCGTCGAATAGGTGATAACGCGCGTGTTGCTGATGCCGACATAGAAGGAGCGAAACAGGAAGTTGAACACCACGAAGAAGATGCCGAACTGCCTGAAACGCAGGTATTCATCCGCCGCCACATAGATATTCTCCGACTCGATGATGACATGCAACAGCCTGTGGCTGAAGAAAAACAGGATGCAGAAAAGCAAGATGCCCAAACCCAGCACAAACGAAGCACCATGTTGAAACACCACGCCGATGCGTTTGAAGTCGCCTTCGCCGAAGCGCCGCGCGATGAAGATTTGTATGCCCACAGCAAAACCCATCGCCAAAGTAGTGAAAACAAAATAATACAAGCCAGCCATCATAGAGCCACTCAGCTCGTTGGCACCAAGGTGACCTAAGAAAGCGGTGTCGGTGAAGGTGATGATGGTCTGCGCCAGGTTACCCAGCATGATAGGATAAGCGATGCGCCAAATTTCCTTATTAGTGACGGTGGATTTAATCATGGTGCAAAAATACTATTCTTTGACAAAACGCTGGACCTTGTTCACACCTTCCGCATTCACTTTAATGAAATACACACCGCTTGGTATCGATGCAAGGCTGATTGCGTTCAAACCACGCTCCCATTGTCCTCGTCGCACAAGCTGTCCCATGGCGTTGTAGATTTCATAAACACCTGAAACAGTATGTAATCCATTGAAATACAACAAATCCTCGATGGGATTAGGATAAAGCTCAAAGTTCAGGCCTTCATTTTCAGGCAAGTCATCGGGGTCTATGGGTGCAAGATACTCTGACAAATCGAGTTTATGGAATTTGGCAGCGATGCTGAAGCCATACTGCGTGATATATTCGTTCGTCAAAAAGAAGTGAAAAGCACCTTGATGCGCAATGGCTTCCACCTGATGGAATGGCAGATTAAGGCTCATTTTCCGTTTGTTTCCAGAGAAGAAATCATTGTCCCGATAATCATAAAGCAGCACAACAAACGGTTGAATTGAATTACTGTATCCACATAATACTATTTGCTGGTTCTCGGCAAGATAACAAGCAGAAGTTACCAAACCACCAACTTCATATTCGCCCTTGCGCTGTGCAACATGAACGCCAACCGTTTTGGGAATGGAGTATAAAACTGTATGTTGAGTTGTCCATTGTTTGGTGAAAAGGAAAATGCTATCACCGACAACGATAAAAGCCTCACAGTCGAAATCAGTTGTGTAACCTGGACATGGCGAGAAATCCGTTTGGTCACAATAAGAAAACCAAATCGTGTCAATGATTGGGTTACTGGAATGCAGCGACGATTTCAAAATACGCAGGAAATGGAGATCAGTTCTATTACCAGAATGGTTGTTTCCTATATCGCCGAGATAAACGTATAGGCTGTCGTGGTCACAGTCTTCAACATCTTGGAAAGGGATGTCCGAGAACGATAGTTGCTCAATGATATGTGCATCGGCCGTGTCAATCTTATACAAGCTTGAGTCGTCATGGTCATTATGTGTAAACAGCATGTTGTCGAAAAACACCACACCCGACGTACCATTCAACGTGTCTGTCAAATTCGTTGAAAAAAAAGGGGTCACGGTAGTCTCAGGATAGGTACAACTGCCATCATTCACTATAGCATTGGGGTTGTAGTTGAGTGCTCTCGGGTCGGTACACCCACATTCTTGTGCATAAATTCCCCTCTCCAAGCCGAAACAAAGCATCAGACAAATGAGCGCCCCTGTTGTTTTGAAACCAAATAAACAATCCATTTCCAATATATTGTATATCTAATAGTTATTTCATACGAAGCGCAGCATAGGCCTTCCCCAGATGCTTCGTGATGTCGGAAGCAATCAAAGCCTCCTGACCTATATCTTCGGCAGCAAGGTCGCCAGCGAGACCGTGGAGATAGACGCCCAAAACGGCAGCCTCCTCGGGCGAATAGCGTTGCGCCAAAAGCGACAGGATGATGCCCGTCAGCACATCTCCGCTGCCTGCCGTGGCCATACCAGGGTTGCCCGTGGTGTTGAAGAAACAAGTGCCGTTCGGGAAGGTAATGGATGTGTGTGCACCTTTCAGCACAACGACGAGGTTATTCTTTACAGAGAGTTCGCGCTGTCTCTCAAGGCGTTCAAACGAGGTCGAAGTCTTCCCTACCAAGCGCTCAAATTCCTTGGGATGCGGTGTCAGAATAGTCTTGGCTGGCAGGAAAGCGATCCAAGTGGGGTTGTCGGAGAGGATGTTCAAGGCGTCGGCATCCATGACAAGTGGCACTTGAACCTCTTGTATCAGTCGCTTCAAGGCGCGGACAGTGTCGTCGGCCTTGCCCAAGCCCGGACCTACGCCAACAGCGGTAAAGACATCCAGATGCTGGAACATCGTGAAGCAGGTTTCGGACGCGTCGCCGTCAATCATGGCCTCGGGGATGGCGGTCTGCAGGGGCAGTTGCGCCACCTTGGGCAGATGGACGCTCAACAGGCCCACACCCGTACGCAGACAGGCCTTCGCACCCAGCAAAGCAGCACCCGTCTTGCCTTCGGAACCAGCAATCAGCAATGCATGACCATAGGTGCCTTTGTGGGAATATTTCGTGCGGTTGTGCAAGATGGGTTTTACCATCGCTTTGGTGGTCAGAAGGTTGGGCGTCTCCACCTCCTCGCAGTAGCGCGGGTGTAGACCAATGTCCAAGACCTCGAAGCGGCCCACGTAAGGGTCGTTTTCGGAGAAGAGGAACGCTAACTTGGGGAACTGGAAGGTCAGCGTGTAGTCGGCCTTGAAGATGAAACCCAAAGCGCTGGGCTGGTCGGCGAAAAGGCCCGAAGGGATATCGATGGCCACGCGGATAGCCTTGGTTTGGTTGAGGTAGGCAATCAAGTCGGCGGCCACACCCTGCGGCGGACGGTTGAGCCCCGAGCCGAAGATGGCGTCGACAACCACATCATCCGCCCCGACCTTCGGGAAGTAGTCTTCAGTGAGGATGTCGAACATCGGCACCTTGGTTTCGTTCATCAGGCGGTAGTAGTTCACCTCGCAGTCGTGGCTCATGCGGTCGGAGTGGCGCACCATAAACACCTGCGGGATGATCTCTTGCCCGTTCAGCATCCGGGCCACGGCCAGACCATCGCCGCCGTTGTTGCCCATGCCGCAGAAGATCTTGATGGTCTTCTCGCGCGGCGCACGGCGGTAAAGCCATTCAAAGACCTTGGTAGCAGCACGCTCCATCAAATCAATGGACTCAATGGGTTCGTTTTCTATTGTGTATTTGTCCGCTTCGCGGATTTGTTCGACTGAGAGGATTTTCATATCTCGTATGTTTTCACAAAACTCGCAAAACCATCAAAACCTTTTTCTTGGTCGGGTAAGCCCGCCAACCGGCGGCTTTCCGGCGGCGACACGGTTGTGCAGCCGCCCACCCTTTTCTTTTGTTTTGCAAGTTTTGAAGGTTTTGTTACATAATTACAAATTGTTTAGCGTTTTTTCCAGTTTTTCCTTCCCCTCAAACAAAATCCCCGTAATCCCCAAAGCATTCGCTGCCGCCACATTCTTCGGGTTGTCATCAATAAACACCGTCTCCTCGGCCTTGATGCCGAAACGCTGTAAAGCTAGTTCGAAGATCTTTGGGTTGGGTTTCATCACCTTTTCGATGCCCGAAATCACCATGTCTTCCATGAGGTTGAGGACGGGATAGACCGGCCGCACCAAGGCGAAGGTCTCCACCGACCAGTTGGACAGTCCAAACACACGGTATCCTTTGGCTTTCAGTTCCTTGATGTATTCCTCCATGCCAGGAATCTGTCCGCCCATCATCTTCATGAACTCGCCGTAATACAGCTCGATTTCCTTTTTCCACTCGGGATGCTCGGCGATGAGTTCCGCCACGCCTTCCGCAATGGGTTTGCCATTATCGTGTTGGGCATTCCATTCGTAGGTGCAGATGTTCGTGAGGAACCATTCGGCCTTGTCCACGTCACCGAAGTAAGGGTCGTAGAGATAATGCGGGTTCCAGTCGAGGAGCACGCCGCCGTAATCAAAGATGATGTTTTTGATCATAGTTTCTCTTTTTGCGGCAAAATTATTGAAAAATCATGTTGATTACAACAAAAACCCTAAATTTGCAGTTTAACAAACAAATTGGATGACAATGAAAAAGCACTTTTTATTTTTCGTGGCTCTCGTCATGCTGGTTTTGGCCTCCTACGGCCAACAAGAAACAACAAAGATAGAAAAACCTTATTTACTCAAGGTGAAGATGAAAGAAACCGACTGCTTCCGCTGTGTGCAAGGACAAATCACCATGCGCGACCTCTCGGAAGTGGCCGATGTGGAAATCGTGTTCAACGGCTTGAATGAAAAAACCATCGAGCAGTTCTTCAAGACCAACGCGCTCGAATATGTCAAGGGAAATGACAACTTCAAAATCGTTTCCGACAAGGAGGAATACGCCAGACTGAACACCATTCCCACCGTTTCGGAAGGCCATCTGATAGACAAGAAAGGCAAGGAAGTCATGGTGTTCCAGTTCAGGCTCGACAATGCGACCCAAGACCGCCTCAACGCCATCAAGACGAAAGGCAAAGCCTTGATGCAAAAGGAAACCATCACCCTACAGACCGACTACAACAACAATGGCATCGTTTTTTCGGTGCAAGGCAACCATTTTGTCTTGTGCAACAGTCCAATGAACCTTTGCCAAGTCTTCAACTCCGAGGGTGAACTTATCCGCGAAATTGACGGCAACCTTGTGGATCCAGCCAATGTCTTTCCCGAATTGAAGGATTTTGATCCCTCTGTATTGAACTCCATTAAAGCATACGGATATTATCGCAGTTCGATTGAAGATGTCTTCGTCAACGGAAACGAGATTTGGACCGGCTTCAGGGTTTCACGTCCGACCTTCGAAGACGGACAAGTCAGCCTGTATTCCCATTACCAAGTGCTGTCCTTCCCGCTTAATGACACAACGCAGAACTTCAAAGTAATCTTTGACGGAAGGTCAAACGGAGCCACCACGATGCTATTCTACAGTTCCAACAATGGCAAAACTCTCTCCTTCTTACACAACACATACGCTGTCTTACAAAAGTTCAATCAGGAAGGACAAAGCATCTACGACCAAGCCATTTGCGAAATGCGGAATGACAGCCTCATTTTGAAAGACGAACATCCTGTTCATTATCCAGAGTTCGAGCAACAGAAAATGCTTTGGTACAAGCCCAAATTGAAAGATGGTTTTTTGAATTTGTTTTTTACAGAATATCTTGTTGACATTCAAAGTGATACAGTTTTTAATTTGCCTTTCCGATACAATACCAAGGTGGTGGACAACGGTGGTTTCAACATCCAAATGACCCAAGACGCTCATCTCGTGGATTGGGCTTTCGACGGGGAAACGCTCGGCGTGATTTACGATGACATCATGGATGGCCAAAGGAGCAAACGCCATTACCTCGTTTGGCGAAAAGGCCAAAAAGACTTTACGGACACCGAAATGCCCCTTCCTGAAAAGGGACTTGTTGGATTTCAGTTGGCTCTCCCCGATGTGGCCTATTATCTGACGACAGACAACCGCGTTAGGGCAATGGTGCTGGAATAAGGTCAGTACATAAACCCAAACAGCCAAAGCGGAATCTTGTTTCCTCGGCCAAACTCCACCCCGTCGATGGCCAAAAAACTGTCCGGCAAGTCCTT
>DAIOUZ010000026.1:18414-22212 GCA_036759285.1 Candidatus Limiplasma sp.
AACCTCGAAAGTGTATTTACCGTCAACGAGGAAATCGCCTCGTTTCGGCGCGTTGAGTTCGCAATTGTGACAAGTCTGGTTGTAGAAATAGGTCTCTCTCACCGTCCCAATTTCGGGATGCGGAGTGAAGGCGTACATCAGATTGGAGTTATCCAAAAACAACTTTTCCGGCGACGACATCTGCTTGAAGGCTTTGATGCGGGTCTTCAGTTGCCCAAGCAATGCACCTCTCTTCAACAAATCCAGCAGCTTGAGGCCTTGCTCGCGGCTGGTTTCAAGTTGGCGATACAATTCTTCCATTTTCGGTATGAACGGCACCTGCAAAGCGATGATACCCAGCAATTTCTTCAATTTCTGAATAGTGATATATTCTACTTTCTCCACAGCCGGCATGTCCAATTCAATGGTCTGCTGCGCCACTTCCATCAGTTTGGCATGGAAGCCATCCAAATCCTCCTTATAAAACGGATAATACCCATGACGACAATAGCGCTCAAAATGCGGCAAAATGCGAACCTTTTCAGCAATCTCAGTGGCAATCTGCACATGGCGGGTCAGGATGTCGTCCAATGACAGTTTTTCGTGGTGCAGAATGTCCTCAAACATCAAATATTCGCGGAACGAGAGACCGTTCATCGTGTGCATGGCCACGCGGCGCGACAAATCACCTTCGCCTTTTGACAATTTCAGCATCGAGCTTCCCGTAAACACCACATTCATCGTCGGATAGTCGTCATAAATGTTCTTGATGTAGGTTTGCCAATGGTCGTACTTGTGCACTTCGTCAAGGAAAAGATGTGTGCCGCCGTGCGTGTAATGGTATTCCACCAAGTCGGCGAGGGTGTTGTTGGCAAACCACATGTTGTCCAACGACACATACAACACCTTGCTGTCATCAGCACCAAAAACCTCCTTGATGCGTTGTTTCAGGAGCGTCGATTTCCCCACGCCTTTCGGCCCCTTGATGCCGATAATGCGGGCGTTCCAGTTGATGCTATGCAGCAGTTCTCTTTGAAATTTCATGCTCACCTGCTGGACGCTTCTTTGTGAGTTTCTGTAGAGTATGTCCGGACTTTCATTCATGGTTTCCTCCTTTGTTTTGACGTTGCAAAGATACAAAACAATATTTGAATATGGATAATTTCACAGAAAAAAATATCCAAATATGGAAATTTTTATCATCTAACACTATTTGAATATTGACTTCAACAACAAAAATCAATATTATAATATGGAAATTTATCATAAAAACAATATTTCAATATTGATATTTGAACTAAAAACAATATTCAAATATTGAAATGAAAAACTGGCCTTATTTTCCAAAGAAAACCGTATTTTTGTGGCATTAATTTTGGGGACAAATGAAAAAAAACGAGGCCATAAAACCAATAATTACTATTTTTGCAACGAAATTTAATGATTTGTAATTTACAAATTTGTAAAGAATGAAATTCTACGATAGAGAAAAGGAAATCAAAGAGTTGCAAAGGATTGATGATTTGGCAGACCAATCATCACAGTTTACCGTTTTGATAGGTCGAAGGCGCACGGGAAAGACCACACTGATGGCGGAAGCACTGAAAGAACGAACTTATCTGTACTTTTTCATCGGGAAAAAAGCAGAACAAATCCAATGTACAGAGTTTCAGAAACAAGTCGAGTCTGTTTTGGGTTTGCACATTCACGGTCAAACCACATCTTTCGCCTTGCTTTTGGAGGAAATCCTTGTATTCAGCAAAACAAGAAAGGTAACGGTCATCATCGATGAATTCCAGCGTTTGGCCGACATTGGAGAGGGCATCATCAGCGACATCCAGCGGGTTTGGGACAAGCATCATGCCGAGGCACACATCCATCTCATCGCATGCGGCAGCATATACAATATGATGAAACGGATTTTCGAAGACAGAAAAGAGCCGCTTTTTGGACGCAAAACAGCCCGAATCGAACTCAAGCCATTTTCGACCTCCGTACTGAAGCAGATTCTTCGCGACCACAACCCAGACTACACATCCGAGGACTTGCTCATGCTGTACGCCATAACGGGAGGCGTGGCCAAATATGTGGCGCAACTGATGGATGACGGTTGCAAGACATGGGAGGACATGATTCGTGATGTCTGTCGTCCATCAAGCATCTTTTTGGAGGAAGGCACAGAGTTGTTGGTAGGCGAATTCGGTCGCAAGTTCCAAATCTACTACAGCATCTTGCAACTCATTGCCTCGGGAATGACGAGTCAGTCGGAAATCGACAGCATCATTGAGAAAAACACAGGCCGCTATCTTGACACTTTGGAAACAGAATATTCGCTTGTCAAGAAACTCCGCCCGATGTGGGCCAAACCCAACAGCCAAGGCGTGAAATACTACATTGACGACTGTTTCCTGATGTTTTGGTTCAGGTTCATCGAAAGCAACCGGACGCTCGTCGAATTGGAGAAATTCGACCTTCTTGAAGAAGCCATCCGCAATGACTACATGCAATTCAGCGGCCTTGTGCTGGAAAAGTATTTCAGACAGCTTTATGGCGAAAAGGAAAGGGTAACGGAAGTGTCGCATTGGTGGGACAACCAAGGCAAAAACGAAATCGACCTTATCGCATTGGAACGCATTGACCGTCACTCTGTTGTGGCCGAGGTAAAACGGAATCCCGAGAGGTTCAAGCCGAAAGAACTCGAAGAGAAATACCAAAATATAAAAAAGCATTTAAATGGATATAAGGTTGATTTGATTGGCCTTTCCATGAAAGATATGTAACAATAAATGAATCAATTAGGAGATTACATGTATGGAAAATAACAGTTTCGCCCCGCAGATTGCGCAGGAACTCGGTTTGGCCGCGCATCATGTGGGTAATGTCATACGCCTTTTGGACGAAGGTGCCACCATCCCTTTCATCGCACGCTACCGTAAGGAGATGACGGGCACAATGAATGAGGAGAACGTGGCCGCCGTACAAAAACGCCTCGAGCAACTCACCGAACTGCAAAAGCGCAAGGAGAGCGTCATCGCCTCCATTCGTGAGCAAGAAAAACTTACGCCCGAGCTGGAGCAGAAGATACTGAACGCCAAAACTTTGCAAGAAGTTGAAGATTTGTACCTCCCCTACAAGCCCAAGCGCCGCACCCGTGCCGCCATCGCTCGCGAGAAAGGCCTTGAGCCCCTTGCCGCACAAATCATGGCACAAAACGTAGACTTTGTGGACCGCCTCGCCGCACGTTATGTCAATGCGGGCAAAGGTGTCAACGATGTGGATGAAGCTCTACAAGGTGCCAAGGACATCATGGCCGAGTGGGTCTCCGAGAACATCAACGGGCGCAACCGTATCCGCAAGATCTTCCATGTCCAAGGCGACATCAGCTCCACCGTCGTCAAAGGCAAGGAAGAGGAAGGCAAGACCTACCAGCAGTATTTCGACTTCCGCGAGCCTATCTCGCAGGCACCCTCGCATAGACTTTTGGCCTTGTTTCGTGCCGAAGATGAAGGTATGGTGAAGCTGAAAATCAAGGTGGACGACGACTTTGTGTTGGGTTCATTGGAGAGCATCTTCCTGAAAAACGACAACGCCTCGTCGGAACTCGTGCGCGAGGCCATCTCCGACTCTTGGAAACGTCTCTTGGAGCCGTCCATCGAGACCGAAATCCGCAATTATTATAAGGAGAAAGCCGACGAGACCGCCATCCGCGTCTTCGCCGAGAACCTGAAACAGTTGCTCCTCGCCGCCCCGATGGGTCAGAAGCGCGTCCTTGCCATCGACCCAGGCTTCCGCACGGGCTGCAAGGTGGTGTGCCTCGAC
>DAIOUZ010000027.1:0-10282 GCA_036759285.1 Candidatus Limiplasma sp.
GATACGTTTGAATACTCCTACCGAGAGTATATTCCTTTCCCTCGCTGTCGCGATGCGTGTTTCGTTCTATGTCAGCATCATCCAATGGTCTGCTATCTTCATGCTGGGCAACATGCTCTTCAAGAAACACAAGGCTGGAAAGACTTTCGCTTGCTATCTTGGAATTTCATACTTTATTTCCTTGATTCTGAGTTTGATATTCTTCAATAAGGGCATCATGGAAAAATGGATGGCGAAGATCAACGATATGTCCACCGAACAACAGATTCAATTGTTCCAAAACGGGATGAATTGGAGTTTGGTGATCAGTTTCATCATCACAGTCCTGCTGCTCTACTTCACTTATCGTAAAATCAAGACACAAAAATACTAAGCCATGGAATTTAACGCACACAAACCCATATACTTGCAGATTTGCTCGCAGCTATATGAGCAAATCCTGCGCGGCGACTTGAAGGCCGACGACCGCATCCCTTCGGTGCGTGACTACGGCATCCAACTCGGCGTGAACCCCAACACCATCATGCGCTCCTACGAGACCATGACGGCGGCGGGCATCATCTACAACAAGCGCGGCATCGGCTATTTCATCTCCGCTGAAGCCAAGGACATCGTACTCAAACAGATGCGCGAGGAGTTTCTCGAAAAGGAACTGCCCGAGGTGATTAAGAAAATGAAACTTCTGGGCATTACAATAGAAGATGTTAAATCAATGCTTTGACAGTCATGAAAACCAATAGAATCATCATAATGTGTTTGCTGCTCATGGTTTGCGGCAGCACCTTCGCTCAGACCCAACAGGAGCGTCTTACAAGACATGTCTATGTCCTGGCCAGCGATTCCCTTAAAGGACGCGATGCGGGTACGGTATATGCTGACAAGGCGGCCCAGTATATCGTCAAGCAATTCGAAGAAATTGGCGTGAAACCTTATTTCAAAGAAGGTTTCTATCAGCCTTTTGAGAAGTATGGTACCAACACTTTCAAAAACATTGTGGGCATCATCCCCGGCAACGATCCTATCTTGAAAGACGAGTACATCATCATAGGCGCTCATTACGACCATCTTGGTGTCAAGAACGATCAGATTTACAATGGTGCCGACGACAATGCTTCTGGTACGGCCACCATCATCGAGATGGCACGTATCCTGAAAGGCCGTCAGAGCCAGCTGAAACGCAGCATCATCGTGGTCGCCTTTGATGCGGAAGAGGATGGACTATGGGGGTCAAACTACCTTTCCGAGCAATTGGATCTCAGCAAAATCAAGTTGATGATGAGCATCGACATGGTGGGCTGGCTCCATCAGGGGAAGACGCTCCGACTTCATGGTGCAGCCACTATCAAGGATGGAAAGAAACTACTTGAAAATGAGGCTCGAAAGATGCAAATGGACGTTCATGTCACCGACTTTGAAACTTCCGTTTTCGGTGCTACTGATACACAAGGCTTTGCAAAGAAAAACGTGCCTACCTTGTATGTCACCACGGGTTTGAAGTCGCCTTACCACAAGCCAGAAGACGATGCCGAACTCATCGACTATCAAGGCATGGACCGCATCACGAACTATATGGCTGATGTGACGGAATGCTTTGCCAACGAAACCAATCTGAAGTCATCAGGAAAAATTGCCGCAATACATGGTGGCAAGAAAAAGGTGTTTGAGATTGGGCCGACTGTGTCGCTTGCAAATAGTTACATTGCTTTCCCCGATGCTGCCTTCAATGGCAAAACCAGGTACGGATTTGATGCAGGCATCACAACTCAAACTCGATTAGGCAATTTTATGGCTTTGGAAGTCCAAGCCCTATATGAACATCTCAATGCAAAATACCCTGATGAGAGCAACCTTTATGGTTCCTATCTCCCATATCATCAAGAATCTGTTGTGATTCCGGCCAACCTCTTGTTCAAAGTAGGTGAGATGGGAATGGATTTAAGTATCGGCATAGGTGGCTATTATGGCTATGTCCTAAAAGCCAACGTCAAGGATGACCCCTCTTTGGTTGTCAATAAAAACCAATGGGGCATAGGTTGGAGCATCGGTTTCCAGATGGGAAAATTCAAGATCAGTGGGGGACGACGCTATCAACTCAGTCCATTCTTTGTGGGAGAAGATTCGCCCAAAGCGAGCCTCCGAAGTGGTGCTTTCAACATTAGTTATCTGTTTTAATTATCCATTCCCAATAGAGGAAACTGAAAAAACATCATCATGCTGTAACTTTTTCGGATTAACTCCGTATTACAAGAAACCTACTAAAACTCTAACACAATGAAAAGACACTTATTAATGATTGCTATAGCCTTTATGGGATTAACGCTCAATTCGTGCACCTTCAATTTTAAAAGTGAAACCGTGAAAGGCGACGGTAATGTCGTCACACGCGAATACACCATCAACGATTTTAATGAGTTTGTTTGTGCACTGCCTGCAACAGTCAACTTCAGCATTGCCGACAATTGCACTTGCACTGTTCGTGTGGACGAAAATCTTTTGGAATACATTAAAGTCAAGGTAAAAGATGGCGAGCTGGAATTAGGTCAACCTAAACCTAAAGGAGATCATTACATCAATTTCGATGCTACAGAATTTGTCATCGACATCACTGCTCCAAGCGTAAATGAAATCACGCTTGCTGGTAGTGGCGACATCAACATTCTCAGCCCTTTAAATGAACAGAGATTGGAGGTTGTCATTGCTGGTTCGGGCAATGTTGTCTTTAAGGAGGAAACTAACATCAGCCATTTGGAGATGGGTGTGTTCGGTTCGGGCGACATCGCTATCGACAAGGGCTCGATTAATAAACTTGAAGCTGATATCGCAGGATCGGGCAACATTGTCTCACATGCCGAGTCGCAGGAGATGGAAGCCTCTGTGATGGGCTCGGGCGACATTACTGCCAATGTGACTGGCACATTGGAATATAATATTGTCGGTTCTGGCGACATTTATTATTATGGTGACGCCAAAGTGAATGGCAAGATTGCTGGTAGCGGTGGCATCAATCGTATAGAAGCGCCTTCGCGATAATCTTATTACGAATAGTAAATCTCTTTTTCATAACCTTGTAATGAGAAACGGCTGACCTTTTGGGCCAGCCGTTTTTGTTTGTTGGTTGTAGGGCTGTCACATTGTGGCAGCCGCATGAGACAAATCGTGTAGCATGCGGCTGCCGTGGTACGACAGCCCTACAACATATTAACGAATCACACTGATGCGTTTGACACCCATGCCGTTCTCCGTGTAGATGCGGATCATGAACACACCTGCACCGAACTGGCTCATGTTGAGCGTCTCGGTCTCGTTGTTCATCTCGGCATCATACACCACCTGGCCGAGTTCGTTCACCACGGTGAGGCGTTGCATGCCTTCGGCTTCGATGGTGACGTTACCGTCGGTCGGGTTGGGGTAGATGTTGGCGTTGATGCTGTATTCATTCACATCGGTGGAGTTCTTCACCTTGATGTCGAATGTGCCGTTGCCGTTGTTGCATTCCGAAGTAGGTGTGGCGGTTAAGACGGCTTCACCTTTGTAGGTGTCGCTCCAAGTGACCACCACCGACTTGCCATCGTTGGCAGGTACCAGCGAACCGGCCTCTTCAGGCTCGATGCTGAAGCCGACCATCACATCATTGCTGATGGTGTAGGTTGTGGTAGGCGTGAGGCGTACATCAAGGTCGTTGTCGCCGCTAATTTCGGGTTGGGCAATCACGGGATTTACTATGATGTTGATGGCTTGTTCAAGGAGGGTCTCGCAGCCGTTGGCATCGGTTACCTTGGTGAAGCTGGCGTTGACAGTAGCGTCAGGAGTGAGTGTTAGGGTATAATTGTCGTTTTCAGACGTGAAGTTGTCTATGCCCATGGTTTCCACGGTGAACGGAGCCATACCCGTGAAGGTGAATTCGATGTTGATTTCTTCGCCTTCGCAGATGCTCTCAGGCACTTCGCTGATGGCCATTGTCGGAGTGGCATTCACTTTGACGGTGAAAGTGAAGTCGCCCGTTTCATAATCTATGGCGCAATGTGTGTTTTCAATGCTTGTTATGTTGAATACATGCTCTCCTGCTTCAAGAATACCGAGGTCAAGGCTGTTGTCGCCTGAATAAGCGTTGTAATTGACACCATCCATCCTGAAGACGAATTCAGGTTCAATCCCAATGGTTCCGGCCGAACCACTCATGCTGAAGTTCATGACAGCGTTTTCGCCTTCGCATAAAATGATGGCTTCAGTAGATAGAGTCATTTCAGGCATCGGGTTCATCTCAAACGGATATTCGTAAGTGAACGAGCCGCAGCCAGGTGAAACGGCAAAGGCAGTCAGGGTAACACCGTTGGCAATGTCGTTAAGACCAGGGTTATAGGTGGTTTCCAAAGCGGATGCATCTTCAAACTCTCCATCTCCATCAGTCAGCCATTGGAAGGAGATATAATCGCCCGAAATTCTCACTGCGATAGGCTGAGGCTCGTCGGTGGCGCAATAATACTGATCAAAGAGAGCATCTTCAATCACGGCTTTTTGAATGATGAACACCGTCATCTCGTCAGTAATCGTCTCACCGCCACCATTGATAGTGAGGGTCAGCGTGGCTTGTCCGTTTTCAATGTCTTGAGCACCAGGTGTGTAAATCGGCATGTAGATGGTGGCATCGTCGAAAGTGCCGTCGCCCGAAGTGGTCCAATGCAGGTTGTCATAATGCATGGCATAGCCCACGATTTGTGCCTCGTTGTCTTCACAAACGGTCACATCGTAACCGGCGGTACCAGCCATAACACGGTCGGCAGGCAGGCCGATATAGTCAATCCAGGCACAGTCGCTACCGCTGACTTGGTAGTTGTCTTTAGTATACGACCATTTGTAAGTGTGCGTTCCTTGGCTGACGGGGTAGGAGGCCTTGGTCCAGGCTACGCTCCCTGACCAGTTGCCTTTCTCCTGATTGTCAATGTAGAAGTGGAGCTTGTCGTAGCCAGCTTCCGACGACACTTTATAATAGAAGGAGATGCTGTCGTTTGAACCAGCCTCATGGGTCAGCAATAGCGTGCTGGTGCCATTGCTGCCGATATTGCCGGATTTGGCACAAAACTGTCCTTCGTAGGGACTCTCAGTGACGATTCTCCAAGGGGTGTTTTGCTGGCTCCAGCCTTCACCGAAGGTTCCGCTCTCAAAGTCTTCGATGATGAGACCGACTTTGGCGGTGTAGTCTTGCCGAACATTGTATAGTCCCGAAGTCACATCGAGGACAAATGGGCAACTGTAGCCCATAGGTGTCTCCTCGTTGATGGTGATGTCATAAACAGCGGTTTGGGTCTCACCAGCGTTGACATTGTCGAAATTGACTACACTTTCTTCCACGGTGATATAGGGCGACAGCATCTGCAAAACGGCAGTGGTCGTAGCGGCATCAGCATGGCCGTTGTTTTCGATGGGGAAGCTCAGTTTGGCAGTTTCGCCGGCATCCAAGCGTCCATTGCCGTTGCCATTCACTTCAGTGATGCTCATGCCACCGAGCTCAAAGACGGGGGCGTAGGCTTTCATGACCAAATTGCTGATATACGTATCTTCGCCGTTGGTCACAGTGATGGTGAAACGGTTGCTTGTGTTGTCGGGCACGTCTTCAGCCACGGTAAATGAGAAGGCGTTAGCCACAGACTGTACGGCATTGGGATCCATCTCTTCATATTGGGCGGTTCCATTATTGATGGTGATGTATTCCGATTCTGAAGCAAGGACGGCTTCAAAGGCATCCATGACTTCACTTCCGACATTCTTTAAGGTGATGTCGAGGTCGATAGATTCGCCAAAATCGAGTTGACCGTTGCTGTTCTGGTCGTGGATGACTTTGTCGTCTAAGACAATATAAGGACCATCGGCGGGGATGACACCCATGATGGCTTCGTAGCGCAGGTAGTTCTGACCCGTCACTACGAGGTTGATTTCGGTTGGGGGCACTTGGGCTTCAAACTCGATGGTCTGCGGGTTGCCGGTAGCTTCGGCAACAGCGAGAATCTCCCAGCCACCCATACTGTCTTCCTTCACCAAGCTGATCATGCAGCCTTCAGGAGCAGTGATGCTGACTTCACCCAAACCAGCGAGCACCACTTCGGGATGAGCAACTTCCATCTCTTGAGGCACTTGCGTGTAGATGCGCAGGAAAGCGTCGCAGTGGGCGGTGAACATGGTGTAAGTAATGTCCTTGTTTTGGACATTGTAGGGCCAAGAACTTTGGGCCAAGAAATACTTACCTGCCACGTTACCGAAAGCGGGCATCCAGTTACCCGTGTTTTCGGCGAATGGACCGTAGGTAGGCATGAAGTCGCCGTCAAAAAGGTCATAGACGCCCCAAACGAATGCGTCATTGACGAAAGAGTAGGAGACATGCGTCGGGCAGAGCAGGCCTACGGCGCCGGCATTCTCACCATTGTAGGTCCGACGCATCCATTTCTCTGCGAAGCAGTTGCCGCCTGATCCGGTATAGTCGAACATACCAGTTTCACAGTTGATAGACATCACGAAGGGCAACATGCCAACATTGTTCATCAGTTCAATATGGCTGTTACGTACGGCAGGTTCTCCCCAACCGGTCTCCAGACCATGGTCGCGGTGTTGCAGCCAGAAGGAGCCTTCATTGACGGCTTGAACCACCAGTTCCGGGGTGCCGTTGTTCCAATCGCCCAATTCGCTCGGAGAGGCGGGAATGTATCCAACACCGTTGGGGCCGAAGTAGTCGACCACCATTGAAGTGTTTTGGTTGCTTGACCAGATGCTGCCAGGCGTACCGTCATAGATGCAGTTGATACGGTTGGTGTCGTAACCATGATTGCGCATGTAGCCACCAAACACTTCGGAGCACAATTGGAACCAGCGCTCAGTCTGCCAGCCCAATGCGGTGATAGGGCGGTTGTAGAAGCTTGGATTTGTGTTGGGGTTGGTATATTCGTATTCAATTTGTTTGCCGACGAAGACGGGCAGCTCGGAAGCGTTTTGTGCCACCAGACGCGAGAAGACCATGTCGGGAAGATTGTCGTTGCCTTCGGCATCAGCATATCTGTTGTCGGTGATGCAGTTGCCGTAGTAATCCGAGTGGAAAACAACCTCGGCTGGGATGTACTGGCCCATATTGGTGCCGTGGTCACCGAGCAGACAGACCGCTACGGGTGGAATATCCCAAGTGTGGTAGGCGTTGTGGAACCAAGTCTTCATGGCAGTAGTCGAGTTGGCAGGCATCTCATCCAAACGGAATACCTTGGTGATGATGCCTTGACGGGTGCGGTAGTCCCTCAGTTGGTTGGCATATTCGGCCCAGGCATCGTTGTTGGGCGTGATGATAAGGTACTCGGCACCGTTTTCATCACCGCGAAGCCATTCTTGCATACGGGCGGCATAGTCGATGACCGGCAGTTGGTCGTAGTTCATCAATTCGGCTGCCAGGATAGGATCCCAGTAGGGAGAGCGCAGACGGTCCTCACCAAAATGGCCTGTACCGCCTTCAAAGTCAACGGCAAGCTCAATGTTGGTGTAGACAATCAAGTCTTTTGTGACAGGGTTGTACTGGAAAGGCGTGATAGACACCGTAACCGACTCAACGCCACGGATGTAAGAGTTGCCCATGGTGAAAGGCTCGGCAGGATAGAAAGCGTCCTTGCCGTAAATGGCCATGTCTTTCACATAGTTCATGTCAGGCTCCTCAGTCTCCGCTTGAATGCGAAGTGCAGGGGCAATGTTCACATTGTGTAAGGTCTCTTTCTCGAAGCTGACCACACGCAGGCTTGCCGTGGCACCTTGTGGGATGGCCATCATACGGCTGTCTGTCGGGAGATTGGGGCTTCCAGCGTTTGTGGGGATGGCGATAGCTTTGATGCTGATCTCAGACATGGCTTCGCCACGGTAGTCGATTTGATTCAACGACATCTGTCCCAGGTTGTAGCTGATGTGCAGTCCGTCACGGGTCTTCTGTGTCAGGCTGAAGCCTTGCTGCCCCTTGACGGGATAGTTGAAGGTCTGTGCCATGGTGAGGTTGCCCAACAAGACGACCAACGCGATGGCAAGAGTAGATAATGCTTTTTTCATAGTATGAGTTATTGATTAAACATAAATTTCAATGATGGTGCAAAGTTAGCATAAAATCAAAAAAAGAGGCGCGGAAGCGTCTCTTTTTTTTGAAAAATCCAAATGATTATCAATCATACTCTCCCCATCTCATGCAGGCGCCTTGCAGTTGCTTCTTCAACGGGAATAGCAAGGTGATTTTGGCGGTGGCATCCGTGTTGAATCTCAGGCCCAACAGATAGGGGTCGATGTAGCCTGCACCGATCACATTGGCCGATTCGCCGAGGATTTCTTCGCGCGTGAATGAGTTGATCACTGCACCATGGGCTGAGAGGTCAGCCTTGACGAGGAGATAGTAGTTGCTGAAGTTGATTTTGAAAAGCACACCGACACCTGCAACCACGCCGACATTCCATTGGCGCATGTTTTGGGCGCTCACGGCAACCGTGTCGATGGAGACTCCCACATCACTGTAATGTTGGTCAGGAGTGCCGTGACCAATAATCTCTTTTTTCTGCCAGATCATCTTTCCCGACAAGGGGATGGTAACACGGGGAGCAACAAAGACATAAGGTCTGATGTTGCGTTGGCCCATGTAGTAAGTCAACGGTATCTGGACATTCACTTCTTGATAGTCGATGTCAAGCTGACGGTAATAGTCCTTGTTCTGGGGTTGGGCATATTGGACAGGGAAGTTGAGCACTTCATAATTGAGTTGCAAGTTACGCATGGCATACAAGCCCTCAACACCAACAGATAAGCTGTTGTTCAGCATCCGTTCGACGGTGAGTCCACCCGTAAGACCGAAATTAAGTGGCTGGTTGTATTTCGTTTTCGTGCCACCGAAATGGAGCCAATACGTTGTGGTGAGACCACCAGTGAGGCCGATGTTATACTTGGCTACACCCGTGTAGGCCACATTACGCGTTTGAGGTAAGGCCTTGTTGAATTGTGCATTGGCGGTGTTGCCGATGAGCACAAAAGCGAGGAACAGTATGAAGGAAGCTTTTTTCATTCTTTGCTACGGTGTTGATTGTTGGTTTCTTTAGTTGTTTTCAATCTCTCCATGAACGGCGACGCCATCGTTGCGGATGATCATCACGTCGCCCGGTGTGGCCAAACCACCAGCTTGCAGAATCATGTTGAGGCTAGTGCCTTCTTTATAGTATTTCATCGTTTCGATGCCCATCACATATTCTTTGATAACCGGTTGCAAGATGGTATCCGTCGTGTGGTTGACGGTGTCTTGGGTGATAACAGTTTCGGTATCCACCTTGCCGGAAATGATGACGGCATTCAAGGGCTGGAAATTGGTGGTGAAGATATGACGCACTTCGTAGTAGAAAATGGTGAAGTACGGGCTCGTACCAATGATATAGACCGTGTTGAAGTCCTCTTTGTTATATTCGTTGTTCTCGAAATAAATCGGGGCTAAGGTGTCGTGAATGAAATGTTCAGGATTAGCCGTGACATAGTAGAAGGTAGAGTCGGTGCTTGAGGTTTCCACAAAATGGGTTTGGGGAATATTCGGAATGCCCTTCTCGTTCCAGAATTGCATTTTTGCAATGCCGATATGCTGTTCGTACAACTTCAAAAACTGGTTGCCGAGCTGAGGCGTGGGAGCCATCATCCAATGGCTGTTAGGCCCTTTCTTCACCACGATGAGCCTCAAATCGGAAGCTTTGTAACTCCCTTCCAATTTCGGCGGCTCGTTGCCGTAGTGGAGACTGTGCAATGAATCCATCACCTGAAGAAGTCGTTGTGGCATGAACTCGTTGATATTCGGGATTTTCTGGAATCCATAATAAACGGTTGAGTTATTTGCTGGGTCGTCTTTCAAACAAGAGCTTAAAAAGAGGAGACCGCAAGTGAAAAGTAGTGCTCTTAAAAGGTGCTTCTTCATCTGATTTTTATAGCTATGGATGAGACTCAAATTTAACTAAAAAATAATCTTGCAAATGTATGGAATAATTCTTTATGTCATACAAGCCAAACGCATTTTTTTATTCTTTATTGTAAAATGTTGAAAATTATTCTATTACGACAATCTTTTTGGTCAACATAATTCCTTTGTAATTGAAAACCAACAAGTAAATGCCGTTTGGATAATCACCCAAATGGTAAGGATGACGGCTTTCTGCGTTGAGGCTCAGGCCAAAATGATCGATTAAAACGCCTGTCATGTCATAGACTTTTGCGTCGATTGTGCCTTCCATGTTGGTGAAGATGAGGTTCATGG
>DAIOUZ010000027.1:10292-11269 GCA_036759285.1 Candidatus Limiplasma sp.
CGTTGTTGGGATTGGGGACGATATCCACATTGAAGGTTCCTGAGCTTGTCGAGGGGCCGTCTTCCTCAACACCATAGAACGAGCAGAGGAGCCAATAGCGGCGCTCGATGCCTTCGCCCATCGTACAATCGTTGTAGACTTTGGCGGTCAGCCAAACGGTGTCGTTCACGTAGTCAATGACTGAAACGCGGCAGCATTGGTTCTTTTCGCCGAAAGGCTCAAATTGCCAGTTGTTGTTGTCTTGGAGGGTCCATACGACTGAGTCCCATACTTGACCTTGGATGCTGTCGTATAGGGTGAACTCGTATGAGTAGATGTAGAACTCGGTTGCGGTGATGACCCAGTGCGGGTTGGCGTTGTCAGGGTTCATTGGAAGGATGGAAGTGGGGGCGGGCAGCAGTCCCATGGTCAGGTCAAGGTGGACGATGCTGTCGCAACCGAGTGCGTTCTTGATGGTGTCGGTATAGAACCCCGACTGACTATAATGTTGGCCATGCCATTCGTAGGACGAACAGATGTCGGTGACGGTGTCGGTGCCGCCTTCGAGGGTCTCTGACAGCACGATGTGCAATTGAACGATGCTGTCACAACCCATCATGGAAGTGAAGACTTGCTCGTAGTCGCCGTCTTCGTAATAGGTGACGTCATTCCAGGTAAAGGATGCCGCGCAATCGGAGAAGACCACGGGGTTAGGACTGATGATGCGATTGGTGACGACGAGCCGCAAATCGATGACGCTGTCGCAACCGTCTGGAATCGGCTGAACGATATGTTCCTCATAAATGTCAGGGTGGTCGATGAGGAGGTTGAAGCCATGGTCGGTGTAAGTAAAGGGCTCGTCTGTCCAGCAGATGGTATCGTTGAAGCTGGCATAATAGCCAGGCAAGGCTGTGACATACACCAGCAAGCTGTCAGGACAAAGCGGATGTGCAGGATTGGCGATGGCTTTGCCCAATATGGTGTCGTTTGTGATGACT
>DAIOUZ010000027.1:11279-20675 GCA_036759285.1 Candidatus Limiplasma sp.
CATTGAAACCATTTTCTGAATAGGTGTCACCTTTGCAGAGTTCCACTTCCTCAAAGGTGTATTTCTGTCTCCCGTCGATGTAGAATTTGAGCGTGTCACTAGTGCTGAAAAGACATCCTCCCACTTCTTCGGTGGTGATGATGAGGGAGACTTCGTAGAATTGTTTTTCGTTATATTGGTGCGTGACAGGATTCTGCGTGCTGGTCGTTCCGTCACCGAGGAGCCACTTAAGATCGTAATTCAACAGGTTGATTTGGGCGCTAAGTTGGACGGGCTCTGAAATGCAGTGTTCAATGGTGTCGCCAGGTTGTACGAGGGCATCGTTCAACTCGACTTTTACTGTAAGGTCTTCCGTCTTCGAACCTACCAGATAAGCGTAGCCTTTGGCGATGCCGAAGCCATAAACATGGGCATTGAAACCATTGTCGCAGCGCAGATGGTGTACCCCATGCTGGATATCTCTTCGAGCAAATGAGAAGCCGCTGTTTCCTGCAACTGGCGAGAACGCACTGGAAGGAATCTGAACTTCGTCAAGGAACACATTCCCAACATCTTCGGTGTTCACAATAATGTTGACATGGTGGGTCTCAATGTTGATGTTTTCGTTGTTGAAGGTAGAGAAAGTGATTCTGTCGATGCGCTGTTCGACAGGGGCAATCCACACTACAGATGGGTCGCCGATGCTGCTGCCGTCGCGTGATTTGTTGTAAAGGTACACGGCTGCACGTCCCGAAGATTCAAGATAACATGAAGTTTCGTTGCCTTGTAGTTTGAAGCTATGTGATTGGCCAGTATTTAACGTGGCAATGAGTGCGCCGTTTTTGTAGATTTCGTTATTGTCGGAGGCTGAGATGATTTTAACGATGTCATAATCACGTTCAAGTGATTTGGTGACCACGAAACGTTTGCCCCAAGATTGCGCAGGCATGGCCTGCTCGAAAACATGGTCGTAAGAGCCGGCTTGGCCTGGAATGGCCGTCAAGGTGTTGCCATTGAACACGGCGATACGCTTGCAGTCGCGGGCGATCACCCGTGAGCCGCTTAAGTCGCGACTGTCGTTGTTGTCGCTCTTGTGTGAGCGCACTTGATAGGCTTGACCCTTATTCAGGTGAATGGTTATGTTTTGGCCTGCAGGTCTGTCCGCATAGGTTTTTACGGAAGGGATAATGTCGACCGTTGTATTGTCTTCGGTGGCAACGATGAGGAATGCACTGGTTTGGTTATCGCTTACATAGGAGAAGGAAGATGAGGCATTCGATTGGTCGAAAGTTTGAATGATATAGTCATCGGCGAGGCTTTGGGAGGGTAGGACGTATGAAGCGTCGAAAGAGAGGTGCGCAATGTTGGTGCAAAACACCGATATGGTGTCGCTGCTGGTGATTTGTATGCCACGATTCAACACCTGCTCAGATGTCCCATCGATGTAAGCAACGTCTTCGGGGATGTCTACAGTGGTGATGCTGTTGGCCTGCACCGAAAAGTCTTGCGACCATCCTGTTTGCGGGTTGGTGATGCTGCCGGTGCAATCGCGTTTTCCGCTGATAAGCACCTGGGTAAGTATCCAGTCGCCGCCGTTAGGTGCAGCGTTGTGATATTTGTGACCGTTAGTCATGAAAGACACCCAAAACTCGGTGCCTTGAGTGGAAGTACTTTGGGCAAAGGACGCGGATGTGACAAAAAAGAGTACCGCAGCAATTAAAAAGGTAAACTTGGTCTGTTTCATGGCTTTAAAATTTTTTAGTTCGTATTTTTGCCGCTAAAATACATAAAAATTCCGTTTTAACAACGACTTATTGAAAAAATATTACTTTTTTCGTCAAAATCGTGTTTTTCCATGTGGCTACGAAGAGATGGAGACCTCCTTTCCGCGACTTGCATTCGTAAGGAAGCGAGAAGGACCTTGTTTCACTATTGACTTGGAATTGGTCAACCAACGCACCTTGGCTGTCAAAAACTTTGAGGTCGATTTTTCCGATGAGGTTGTCGAAGTTCAGTAGCATTTGTCCATTGTTGGGATTCGGCGTGACCTCAAAACCAACGATCCCTGAGCCGGTTCCTGAGCCTGTCGAAGGAGTCGAAGGGCCGTCTTCCTCTATTCCATAGAAAGAACTAAGGAGCCAATAGCGACGCTCGACACCTTGCGGACTACACGTATTATAAACTGTCGCTTTCAGCCAAACGGTGTCGCTCACGTGTTCCATGACATAGACCTTACAGTTCATGCCAATGGGTTGTGTTGTGGAGTCGGGGAGGAGCGCCCAATGGATGTTGGGGTTTTCGAACTCCCATTGTATTGAATCCCAGTGGCTTGCTTCGTTAGTGTTCCACAAGGTGAAATCGTAAGAGAAGATTTGGAACTCAGTAGCAGTGACTACCCAGTGCGGTGCTGTGTTAGTTGAGTCCGCTGGAAAGATTTCAGAAGGATTGGGCGTGATGCCCAGGTCGAGGTCAAGGTGGACGATGGTGTAGCAGCCGTCCTCGTTGGGGATAGTGTCGGAATAGAAGCCTGATGCCTCATAAGTGTTTCCGTACCACTCGAAGTGATTGCAGTGTCCCGTCTCGACTAAGGTGTCGCCTTCGGTCACGTTACCCACCACCAAGTTGAGATTGATATGCCGCTCGCAGCCGATTTCGTTCGTCTCGACGCGAGTGTCAGTGTAGGTGCCTGGAGCATCATAATACAAATTGAAGCCATTTTCAGTATAGATATTGGGACCTTTGAAACACACCAGGTCGGTGATGGTTGTGTCGGGATCGGTTCTGGCATCAATGTAGAACGTGAAACTCGTTGAAGAGGAGGAGCCGTCACAGGGGTCCTCTTCTGTGGTGACGATGAGGTTCGCCTCAAACAGCGTGTTCTCGGCATAGTCATGGACGACAGGGTTGTCGGTGCTGGTCGTTCCGTCGCCAAACTCCCAAAGGAGTTCGTAATTGCTCAGGTTGATGTCGGCATAGAAAGAAACGGGGTCTAAGGTGCAGTTGGTGACGGTGTCATTAGGATTGATAGCGACATCGTTGACAACAATGGAGGTGGAAAGGTCGGAGGCCTTCGACCCCACCATGTAGGCATAGCCTCGGGCGTCACCAAAGCCATAAACATGGGCGTTGAAACCATTGGGGCAGCTTAGTTGATGAACACCGTGTGTGATTTGTTTCCTGAAGAAACTGTATTGGTCGTTGCCAGCCACAGCCTCAAATTGGTTGGAAGGCAACAGTGTATTGTCGAGGTAGACTTGGTCAATATCTTCACTCTGAACGATGATGTTCACATAATGCTTGTTGATATTGACATTGTTGTGGTCGTAATTGAAAGTGGAAAAGGTAATCTCGTCGATGCGTTGCTCGATGGGTGCAATCCACACCATCGAAGGGGCTCCATTGCCTGCACCGTTCGAACTGGAGTTATATAAATAAACAGCGCATCTATGGGAGGCCTCCAGATAGCACGACTTATCGTTGCTGCTTAATCTGAAGGTGTACGACTCGTTGGCATCCAGTGTGCGAAGATGTGTGCCGTTTTTGAGGATTTCATTGCCGTCGGCAGCAGAGGTGATTTTCACATAGTCGTCGTTTCGGTTAAGTGAGTTGGTCACGACAAACTTTTTGCCCCACGAATGCAAGGGCATGGCTTGCTCGAAAACGCAGTCGGAGTCGCTCGTGGCCGAAGTGGGGACTAAAGTGAGGTTGTTGCCGTTGAAGATGGCGATTCGCTTGCAGTCGCGGGCGGTGACACGGGTTCCACTCAAATCGCGGTCTCCGAAACTCGTTTTTGAACGCAATTGATAGGCTTGCCCTCTATTCAGGGTGATGGTAAACTCCTGATGGGCAGGCTTTCCGCCAAGGGTGGCTACTGATGGCGTGATATCGATGACGGTGTTGTCTTCTGTGGCCACAACGACAAAAGCACTTGTCGGGTCGTAGGTGCCACTCGATTGGTCGAAAGTTTGGATGATATAGTCATCTGCCAAACCTGGCGTGGGCAGCACATAGGAAGCGTCAAACGAATAGGTGGCAATGTTGGCGCAATAAACCGAAACAGTGTCAGTAGTGGTGATGATCAATCCTTTGTTGACCACCTGCTCATACTGGCTGCATTCCACATAGACTTGCTCTTCGGGGAGGTCGACGGAGAAGATGTTGTTGGCTTCCACGTTGAAGTTTTGCGTCCAACCCGTGTTGGGATTGGCAATGGTGCCTTCGCAATTCCTCTTGGCACTGACCAACAGCTGGACACGAACCCAGCCCTGTGAAGGCACATCGGGATGATATTTGAATCCGTTGCCGATGAAGGAGAGCCAAAACTCTTTGCCTTGCGTGGTGACTTCTTGGGCGTGAAACTCAGGTATGAGGATGCCGATGAGGCAAAAGAACAAAAATATTCGCATTAATTTCTTCATGGTGCTGATAGATTTGATCTTTGTTTGACAGTTAGTTAATTAGGTGTGAAAAAGGAAGAAATAATAACATCAGATGAAGAGTGCTTAAGGGTAGTAGATCACTTTTTGCGTTACTGTTCCCTCTTTACCAGAGGCCACGAAGAAGTAGATGCCCGCACCTCTTGCTTTCAAGCTGTAGTCGATGGAATGGGTCTCAGTGCCACTGTGGGTCACGAAACGGTCAATCAGGGTGCCTTTCATGTCGTACACTTTGACCTCGATGTTTCCGCTCAAGTGCTTGAAGTTGAGTGCCATCTGACCGTTGTTAGGATTCGGAACAACTTCAAAGTCGATGGTTTCTGAGCCTGTCGAAGAACCGTCCTCATCAATGCCAAAGAAGGAGCAAACGAACCAATAGCGGCGCTCAATGCCCTGATGACTGCATCTGTTGTAGACCTTCGCTTTCAGCCAAACGGTGTCGTCCACATGTTCCATGACATAAATTTTCAGGTTCTTGCCTTTGGGATAGGTGGTGGAATCGGGTTCAAGCACCCAATGCAGGTCAGGATTCTCAAATTCCCAACGGATCGAGTCCCATTTGCAGATGCTGTTGTTGTCCCAGAACATGAACTCATACGTGTTGATTTGGAACTCGGTTGCCGTCACCACCCAGTGAGGTGCAGTGTTTTCGGGATCCTTGGGATAAATCTCGGTGGGATTGGGGGTGTATTCCAAATCGAGATCAAGGTGAATGATACTGTCGCAGCCTAAGATGGTCGGCAAGGTCTTCTCATATTGTCCCGACTCAGTGTAGTCCGTGTCTATCCAATGGAAGGAGTCGCATTCCGTGACTTCGATGGAGGTGCCTTCCACGTTGCCTGAGAGGGTCAGGTGGCAGTCAACGATGCTGTCGCAGCCATCGTAGGTGACAAACTGCTGTTGGTAGGTGCCCGTTTGGGAATAGGCTTGTCCATTCCAATAGAAAATGCCGCAGGTAATGGTATCGAAGGTGATGTGTTGCGGATGGCCCATGGTGAGGTGCATCGTCACTATACTGTCGCAGCCGCCATCCGAAGTGTAATAGCGTTCGTAGTCGCCTGGGGCCGAGTAGGTTTGTCCGTCCCAAACATAACTGTTGCTACATTCATGATGGTCGAATTCGTAGGTGATTTGGTCGGCTACCGTGAGGTGCAGGTTGATGATACTGTCGCAGCCATAGACGCTTACCTGTGGCAAGGTCATGTCATAAGTGCCGGGATGGTCGTATTGAAAACTGAAGCCATAAGCATCGTATATGCCAGGCTGACCTTGCCAGCAGCGGCTGTCGTTAATGGGGATGTGATAGGCAGGACGCGCGGTGATGTATAGGAGCAGCGAGTCTAGACATGCAGGATTCGTCGGGTCGGCTTGCACTCCAGCAAGAATGGTGTCGTTATGAATCAACACATTGTTGAAGCCATGGCCTGAGTAAAAGCTGCCAGTGCAAACTTCATCGTTCTCGGTGACGTATTTTTGCGTGAGGTCCACATAAAAATGCGTGGTGTCGCTGTCCGAGCCTGTGCAACCCCCTCCCAAGGAGGTGACGAGCAGGGTGGCGGGATAAACTCGCCTTTCATGATAGACGTGGGTCACCGGGTTGAGTGGGCTAGTGGTGCCATCGCCGAAGTCCCACAACAGCGTGTAATGTTGAAGGTTTACCTCAGCTTTGAAGGTGATAGGCTCCTCGACACAGTATTGGTAATCATCGTTAGGCTGAATATCCACATCGTTGAGGGAGAGTGAGGTGCTGAGGTTGGCAGCCTTTGATCCTACCATATAAGCATAACCTCTTGATGATCCGAACCCATAAACGTGAGCATTGAAACCATTCTCGCAAGTCAAGTGATGTATACCATGGTCGATGGATTTTCGGAAGAATCGGTAGTCGTCGTTGCCGTTCACAGTCTCAAACAAAAGCACGGGCAGCAATTCACCGTCAAGATAGACATGTCCGATGTCGTCTTTATGTACGATGATGTTCACATTATGGACAGAGATGTTGACGTTGGTGTGTTCGTAATTGAAGGTGGAGAAGGTGATTTCGTCGATACGCTGTTCAAGCGGGGCAATCCAAACCATCGACGGGGCGCCGTTACCTTGACTATTGGAGCTGGTATTATATAGATACACGGCACAACTGCCGCTGGCTTCCAGATAACATGATTTTTCATTGCTGCTTATAGTAAATACGTATGATTCGTTGGCATTCAAGTTGCAGAGGGGCTCTCCATTCTTGAGGATGGTATTGTTGTCAATGGCAGAAGTGATTTTCACATAGTCTTGGGCACGACCTAAAGAGGAGGTGACAATAAAGCGTTTTCCCCAGGAGTGGATGGGCATGGCTTGCTCGAAGACGCAGTCGGAATCGTTAATGGCCGTGGTGGGGACTAAAGTAAGGTTGTTCCCGTTGAACACAGCGATTTTCTTGCAATCCCTTGCCGTGACGCGCGAGCCACTCAAGTCACGGGTGCCATTCCAGTTGTTGTTCGACCTCACTTGATAGCATTGTCCTCTGTCCAAAGTGATGGTGAACATTTGGCCTGCTGGCCTTCCGCCCATGGTGGTACAGGCTGGGGTGATGTCAATGGTAGTATTGTCTTCCGTGGCAACAATCAAGAAGGCGCTGGTGTGTGCTTCGGTGTCGGTGGATTGGTCGTAGGTCTGGATAATGTAATCGTCCGCCAAACCTTGAACAGGCATGACGTATGAAACGTCGAAAGAGTAGGCCGCAATATTGGAGCAATACACCGAAACAGTATCCGTGGCGGTGACGAAAAGCCCCTTGTCCCTGACTTGCTCATACTCCGACATCTCCATATAAGCTTGATGCTCGTCGATGTTGTCGTATAAATAGGTGCTGTTGGCATCAACGTTAAACGTTTGTTGCCAGCCTGTGCGAGGGTTGGTTATGGTACAGCTGCAAGCTTCTTTTGCGCTGATGAGCAGCTGGATACGAAGCCATGTTCCATAGCTGGGATGGTCTTTGAATCCGTTGCCCATAAACGAAACCCAAAACTCCTTGCCTTGGGTGGAGGCATCCTGAGCGATAACAGGACGGATGCCTATGCATAGGATTATAAATACTAGGACTATTGCTCTAAAGTGCTTCATATTGGACTGGTTTTATACTAAAATAGGGTAGAGGCAATGCTTTCATCGCTACTATCCATGTAGCTATCGTTGTATGATGACTTTCTTGGCTATGGTGCCTTCCTTGCTCGTAGCAACGAAGAAATAGATGCCGTCAGACTTGACTTTCATGTTGTAGTCGTAAGAGAAAAGACCGTTGCTGTTGATGGTCTGGAATTGATCGATGAGCGTACCTTTCATATCGTACACCCTCACGTTGATTTTCCCAGTCAGGGACTCGAAATTGAGCTTCATCGTTCCTTTGTTGGGATTGGGAATGACATCGAAATGGAAGGTCCCTGAGCTAGTCGAAGGGCCGTCTTCATCTAAACCATAGAACGAGCAAACGAGCCAATACTTTTGCTCGATGCCTTCTTCAGGAGCGCAGCGGTTGAAGGCATGGGCCCTCAGCCAGATGGTGTCTTCCACATAGTTGAGCACATACAGTTTGCAGCACTTGGCTTTTTCTCCAAAAGGCTCAAGGACCCAACCTGGAGCTTCGTCGCAAGTCCAGGTAACAGTGTCCCACTTGCAGTTCGGGTTGGTGTCCCAAAGGTTGAAGTCGTATGCGTTGATTTGGAACTCGGTAGCCGTTACTACCCAGTGCGGAGCGGTGTTTAAGGCATCCATTGGGTAGATTTCGGTAGGATGAGGCGTGTATTCAAACTCCACCTTCATGGTGACCAAGCTATCACAGTCGAACTGGTTCTTGTAGGTGCGGTGATAGGTGCCCGACATGGTGTAGACCGGGTCTTCATGGTTGGTGTAAATGATTTCATGGCCTCTGGGATCCCAGAAGTAGCTGTCGCAATTCTCATCGTTGCCCACTTCAAAACTGTATTCGTCGTGGTCGTTGATGGTGAGATAAAGTGTAGCCTCACTTTCGCAGCCATAACTGTTGATGTAGTGGTGTGTGTAGACCGTATTCTGCTCGAAGGTCATGTCCACTTGGTAGGCGTCGTTCTTCCAATGGTAGGTGTCGCAGCTGGTGACGACGACATCATTCTGATAACTCGGTCTCAGCTCGAGATTCAGGATGAGGGTGCTGTCGCATGAGCCTTCATAATGGATTGTGTCGTAATAGATTCCTGATTCATAGAATGTTATTCCGTTTGATCCCCAAGTGTATTGTTCGGCGCAGAGCGACACATTGTAGCTCTTGGAGTTGTATTCAGCCTCATCGACATGGAGGAATATGGTGCTGTCGCAACCCATAGCGGTCTCAAAGATGTAGACATAAACGTAAGGGCTGGGTTGCAGATAGTCGCCGTTGAAGTAATAGCCTGGACCTCCTTCGCAAGTGGATTCAAACATCTCGAATTCGTAAACAGGATTGGTGGTCAAATTGATTCTGATGACGCTGTCGCACCCATGCACCGATTCCAAGGTGTGGTAATAAATTCCAGCCTCCGTGACAGGCTCGTCAAAGAACATGTAGACTTCGTTTTCACAAAAGTCGTCGACGATGGAGGTCTCGTAGGTCTGCCAATTCTCCAAATGCAAATGGATGATGCTGTCGCAACCGTATTGTGTTTGAATGGTGTGGTCGTAAATGCCGGGCGTTTGAAGACTTTCACCGAAGAAGTTGTAGGTGTCGTTCTCGCAAATGGTGTGATAGATGTCGCTTTCTTGGTTGGGGTGAACCACAAGGGTCACACTGACGGTCTGGCTGGTGAGGCCGTCGCTCACGGTGCAACTGTAGGTGGTTGTTCCAAGCGGAGGTGTGGCCACAGGATTCTGGATGCTCGCGTTGTTGAGTGAGTTGGCGGGTGTCCAGCTGTAGGTGTAGTTGCCTGTGCCGCCAGAAGGCAAGGCATGTAGCGTGGTCGACTCGCCTTCGCAGAGCTCATTT
>DAIOUZ010000027.1:20776-22181 GCA_036759285.1 Candidatus Limiplasma sp.
AGTGTAGGTCTGAGAATTCTGCAAGGCTACAGTTTGCGTGGTTTGGGCATCCGGGTTGACCACCATGTTGGCGGGCTCCCAGTGGAAGTTGAATGAACCGGTGGCGCCTGCGTTGGCGGTGAGGGTAGAGGTTCCGCCGTACATGACGGTGTTGGGTTGTGCAGTGGCCGAGGCTATGGGTGAGGCGTATACAGGCACGGTCTGGGTCATCTGGTCGCTGCATTGGCCTTCGGCCGTTACGGTGAGTGTCACCTGATAGTTGCCTGCTTGGGCGTAAGTATGCGAAACGGATTGTCCGCTACCTGTTTGTCCATCTCCGAAATTCCATTGGAAATTGGTGATGCCTTGACCCGTTGAGGTGCTGTTGAATTGCGTCGGGTTGCCGTGGCATACCGAGGTGTAGGTGAAGTTGGAAGTAGGCTGGGAGTTGACGTGCACGGTCTTCGTGATTTGGTCGGAACAGGCACCGTTGTTGCTCTGCACGGTGAGGGTCACCTGATAGTCGCCCGCTTGGGCATAGGTGTGGTTCACGTTTTGTCCTGAGCCTGTCTGCCCGTCGCCGAAGTTCCATTGAAAGGCGGTGATGCCTTGTCCTGACAGACGGTGGTAAAGTTGAAGTCGGCCGTCGGGGAGTCATACACATTGACGGTTTTCGTGATTTCGTCAGTGCAAGCCCCATTGCCGCAGGAAACAGTGAGTGTCGCCTGATAGCTGCCTGCTTGAGCATAGGTGTGCGTGACGGACTGTCCGCTGCCTGTCTGGCCATCACCAAAGTTCCACTGATAGCTTTGGATTTGCTGTCCAGCAGGGTTGGTGGTTGAGGTGCTGTTGAACTGGGTGGCGTTGCCTGTGCAAACCGTGGTGAAGTTGAAGTTGGCGGTAGGCTGGGGATAAACAACCACTTCGGTGGTGGCACTGTTGGTCTGGCTGCCCACGGCGATAGTGCAGGTGTAGGTGCCAGCCATGGCCATGGTGCAGTTCGGGCGGGTGGGATTCTGTTGTGTCGAACTGAAATTACCCGGTCCAGTCCAGCTGTAGGAAGCTCCCGATTGTCCTTGAGCGGTCAAGTAGATGGTCTCGCCCACGCAGTAGGGACCGTCATTGTCGACCAATGGGGGCAGGATGCCACAGTCGGTGGTGCCGTTGCCGGCAACCTTGCTGAAGCTGATGTTGCAAGCTTGGTTCGAGTAGTTGGTGATGACAAGTATATAGTACTCACCCGTCTGCGAATTGGAGGGAATCATGCAGTGCTCGGTGGGCTGTGCGGAGTAGCTGCAACTGACCACTTTGTTGGAGGTCAAGCCGTTGGGGCAAGGTGTGGTCGGGTCGGTGAAAGGACCCCAGCAGCAGAAATCGATGTCGACGCTCGGCGTACTGTACATATAAATATCGATGCTGCCAGGAT
>DAIOUZ010000028.1:0-14165 GCA_036759285.1 Candidatus Limiplasma sp.
GCAACTGGACCGATGTGCGCCAGTTCAACCTGATGTTCGCCACCAAGATGGGTAGCGTGGCCGACGGCTCCGACACCATCTACCTGCGTCCCGAGACGGCACAGGGCATCTTCGTCAACTACCTCAACGTGCAGAAGACCGGCCGCATGAAAATCCCGTTCGGCATTGCCCAAACCGGAAAAGCCTTCCGCAATGAGATTGTGGCCCGTCAGTTCATCTTCCGAATTCGAGCAGATGGAGATGCAGTTCTTCGTACGCCCTGGCACAGAGCTCGAGTGGTTCCAGCACTGGAAGCAGGAACGCCTCAACTGGCATCTCTCGCTGGGTCTGCCCGCCGAGAAATACCGCTTCCACGACCACGAGAAGCTGGCCCACTATGCCAATGCCGCTACCGACATCGAGTTTGACTTCCCCTTCGGCTTCAAGGAGCTGGAGGGCATCCACAGCCGCACCGACTTTGACCTCTCAGCCCACGCCAAATACTCAGGCAAGAAGCTCCAGTACTTCGACCCCGACACCAACGAGAGCTACACGCCTTACGTCATTGAGACCTCCATCGGCCTCGACCGTATGTTCCTCGCCATGTTCAGCAACGCTTACACCGAGGAGAAGCTGGAAGACGGCTCAGAGCGCGTGGTGCTGAAGTTGCCTGCCATCCTCGCACCATATAAGGTCGCCGTGCTGCCGTTGGTCAAGAAAGACGGTCTGCCGGAGAAGGCTCGTGAAATCATCGACTCGCTGAAGGCCGACTTCATGTGCCAATACGAGGAGAAAGACTCCATCGGCAAGCGTTACAGAAGACAGGATGCCATCGGCACGCCGATGTGCGTCACCGTCGATAACGACACCTTGGTTGACAACACCGTCACCGTGCGCGACCGCGACACGATGCAGCAGGTGCGCGTCCCGATCGACAACCTGCGCAATATGATTTTCGACGAATTGAAGCCGAAGAAATGATGGGATGCCCTATCGGGCAGAAATACGTAGTATTCGGCGTAGCCAAATCTTTCAAAAATCTATTTTTAAAATCTCTCAAAAATCAAATTTGGGAGATTTTTTCTGCCTCTTTATGTCATCATTTTATTTTTATGATGAAAATTTTATCATTTTTTTAGCATGATAAAAATAAAATGATTATCTTTGCCACAAATTTGAACGCCATGATTTACAATCCATTCATCACATCGGGATACGTTTCGCCTGAATACTTTTGCGACCGCGAAACCGAAACACAACAATTGATTCAGAATATTCAGGGACACAGCCACACGGTGCTTATTTCTCCAAGACGTATGGGAAAAACGGGCCTTATTGAGCATTGCTTCGATCAAGACATCATCAAAAACAACTACCACACGTTTTTCATCGACATCTACTCCACCATGAATCTCAACGATTTCGTGTTTTTGTTGGGAAATCGCATTTGCAATAGTCTGAAGTCAAAAGACAAAAAATTCATGGAATTATTCGTCAAAGTGGTGAAATCCATTCAGTTCACCATCGGTTTTGATGAAGCGGGCATGATGAATGGCTCTTTCGGTCTCGGCGACATCAAGGACTCACAAAAGTCATTGGAAGAGATTTTCCAATATTTGGAAGAAGCCAAACGACCGTGTGTGATAGCCATTGACGAGTTCCAACAAATTGAAAAATACCCAGAAAAAAACGTGGAGGCCTTATTGCGCACCTATATACAACACTGTCACAACGCTACATTTATCTTTGCAGGCAGCCAACGGCACATTATCCAAAACATGTTCGCGTCGGCTTCCAAGCCTTTCTATAACAGTTCGAGCATGATGAGCCTTGGTCCCATTGCAAAAGAAAAGTATGTCAATTTCGCCGTAAAGATGTTCGCCAAATTCGGCAAGACTTGTGCTGCTGAATGGGTTGAAGACCTGTATGACACTTTGGAGGGCCACACTTGGTACATGCAGGCCGTATTGTATTTGGCGTTTTATATGACCGACAAGGAATGTTCACCTGCCATAATTAACGAAGCATTAATAAAAAGGGTCACTGACAACGAAGATGTCTATGTATCCATATTCTATGGTTTGAGCGAGAGGCAACGACAAGTATTAAAAGCGATTGCCGTTGAAGGCAAAGCCTCGCAAACCCAGTCGGTGGCCTTCATCAAAAAACACAACCTGACCTCAGCCAGTTCAGTACAGTCAGCTATACGTCAGCTGATGGACAAGGACTTGATCACAATGGAGAAAAACACCTATCGAGTTGATGACCGGTTTTTTGGATTTTGGTTGAAAAACCAACTGTAAAACCGCAAAATTTTGCGTCTATACCAACGCAACGGCATAGACAACCACATAGACAACGATTGGATTTCGATTTTATAACAAATTGAAATCCAATTTTTTATGTTTTTATATCTTCACGAAATGATAGACAAACCCTCCAAAGGGCTTGACAAAACGTTTTTTCGTTTGAGAAATGTTCTACTTTTGCATTGCAAACATCGAAAAGATGTGCAAAGCAAGTTCAAGAACAAATAAACAAGGTATAAACAATTAAAAACCTAATACCATGAAAAAGTTATTTACATTAGCATTAATCTTAATGGTAGCCACAATGGGCTACTCGCAAGTGAGAAAAATGTCGTTGACCCGCAGCGAAGGTGAGCTCGACTACACGACCTACGACTGGCAGACCAACTGGAGCAACATCAACCGCACCATCGTTTGGCCCGACGGCAAAGTGAGTTTTGCCTACACCATGTCTCATATTGATAACTTCGTTGACATCGGCACTGGCATCGGCACTTATGATTCCAACACTGATGAGTGGATTCCCAGCGAAGGCCGTTTGGAATGCGAAAAAACTTATTTCGGTTCCATCGCCCGCTATCAGGAAAACAGCATCGTTGTTGCTTCTCAAACCAATACAATGTGTGGTGTATACATTGTGGAGGACAAGGACAACATGACGCCCGAATGCGCACTTGCCGCTGGCTACCTTGACCCCACTTATGACCCATCTTGTCCTGTCGTGATGACCTCGGGTGCCGACCGTGACATCATTCATGTATTTGCTACGGCTAATGCTGCTGATGGTGATTCCATCTACGTTCCTGGTGCTGAAGGTGCCAACAAACCTATCATCTACTTCCGTTCAACGGATGGTGGTCAAACCTGGGACAAGGAAAACGTCATTCTCCCTTACCTAAGCAATGAATATGGTGTTGCCTGGGGCCCTCATGTTTGCTACTGGATGGAAACCACCGAAGACAACTGCCTCGCCCTCGTCGTGAACAACCCTTGGAGCGACGGAATGGTTATCTATAGTTACGACGATGGCGAGACTTGGGAGAGAAAGGTGTTTTACCATCATCCTGGCATCTACTCCACTTTTGGCGACTGGTTCATGTATCCCCGCTGGGCCTCCTGTGTCTGGAGCGATGACCATGAGCTCCGCTTGGCTTACGAATTCAACTGTAGCACTGGCGGACCTTACAACTCAGTCAACTATGATCCCACCGTCGGTGGCGTTGCTTTCTGGAGCGAGAGCCTGCCTCATCAAGGCTCTGGCCAGCCCTTCATTATGGATTCCGACTATATTGGAGAACTCTGGGCCTCCACACCGATTTTCAACGAGCCCCCTTACGACTTGTGGCCTGAATATTTCGGCTATATCACCGGTGTAGACACCACGGGCGAGTTCAACATAGATGATTTAAGTCTTCATGGCGACTACAACTGTGGCCCCGTGGCCATGCCTGTGCTCTGCAAGGTGCCAAATACCGACAACTTCCTTGTGGCCGTTTGGATAGCCTTGGATGAAAACAACATGGACAGTAATGGTAACTTTTACTTCAAACTCTGGGGCGCTGCTTCTTTAAACGGTGGCCACACCTGGACACCTCAAACCCTGCTTATTGATGACTTCATGTATCAATACAATGAATGCGTCTATCCTCAAGCCGCTGTTGTCGGTACAACCCTCGTCGTAGTCTGTCAGATGGATGGTGAATCCGGCACCTACGTCATGGAAGACGACCCAGATTCCAGCAACAACTACTTCCAAGGCCTTACCTTTGATATCACGGGGTTCATCCCCCCAGTCCCACCCCCGCCAGGCGATGCAGAATGGTACTATGAAATTGAGTGGGACGATGGCAGCATCACCTACCAGCATCTGGAATATGCCGCCGACACCACTATTGGCAACGAGCGCCCAAAAGTCATCGTGCGCAGCAACACGCAATACGACCGCGACACCATCTTTACCGAGGTGACACATGAATACATCTATGAAGAAAACGGCATTGTCTATTGGTGGAACAAGGATTTGGAAGAGTTCACCACGCTTTACGACCTTACGGCCGATGTGGGCGACGCATGGGAAATCAAAGTTGGAACGGAAAGCCTCATCATGCATGTGGATGCCGTGGAGTTATACGAATATGAAGGCAATATCTATCGGATGATGAGCGTGAGCGACCCCGAAGACCTCTTCAGCGGTAACATCGTGTGCGGCATCGGACACCTCACCAGTTTCTTCCCCGAACGGCTGATGAGCCAAGACAAAGGCTACCGAGTGGAAGGCTTGCGCTGCTACTGGGTGGAGGACGAACTGGTCTTTAAGTTTGGCGATGAGGACTGCGATGCCATCTACAGCGAACTGCATGGCCTTGAGGAAGACGACCCTTCGACGGGCTCAGGGACCTTGGTGGTTTATCCCAATCCCGCCAACAACATTTTGTTTGTCCAGACGTTGCGCGCAACGTCTCTACCAGCGGAAATCTACCGCATCACTAACCTGATGGGACAGACCCTGCTGCAAGGCACCCTCGCTGCTGAAACCCAGCAGATTGACATTTCCAGCCTGCCTGCGGGCATGTATTTCATCAACGTAAATGAACAAACCGTGAAATTTGTAGTGAAATGAACCTTTAAAAACCTAATACCATGAAAAAGTTATTTGTAATCCTCGTTCTGTTGGCACTTGCAACAAGTGCTTCTGCCCAAGTTGATTTCTCAGCTGTGTGCGAGACGGGACAGACACTATACTATCAAATCAGCAATCCCATTACTTCTGAAGTTATCTTAAAAGCACCCGGTTATCCGAATTGGACCGGCTACGAAAAACCCACAGGAGACCTTATTATTCCCGAGCAGGTCGAACATGACGGAAACACCTATACTGTGGTTTCCATTTTAGGGGGCACTTTTTATCAATGTACAGAACTGACTTCGGTCGAAATTCCCAATTCTGTCATCTTTATGGGTTCCCTTGTATTTTACGAAGACTCTGCATTGGAATCTGTGGTTTTCCCTAATGGAATCACCACCATTCCAGAGGGTACTTTCTTGAATTGCTCGTCTTTGATTTCTGTCACACTTCCAGATTCATTGACTTCCATAAATCGAAATGCCTTTTTCAATTGCGAAAGCCTCTCTTCTTTCATTTTGCCAAATACCTTGGAATCCATCGAAGAAAACGCTTTTGCTAGCTGTTCCAGTTTAAGTGGAGAATTAGTGATACCTTCATCTTTACAGAATCTCGGTGACGGCTGTTTTTCCGGCTGTTCAAGTCTTAGCAGCGTGGTTCTCCCAGAAAACATGGGCTCGATACCATCGAATACTTTTAGTGGATGCACAGGCTTGTCGGGTGACCTTGTCATTCCAGACCAATGTACCATTATCGGAACTGAAGCATTTGCTAATTGTTCCAGCCTCTCTTCATTGACTATAGGCCCATCTGTATCATTCATTGGCCTTGGAGCATTTATGAATTGTACGGGTCTGGAAACCATCCATTGCAATACGCTAACACTACCCCATAGCCCACTTATCCAGAATACTCCTTATTATGAGGACCATAGCGCCTTTGAAAATGTTCCCACCGACATTCCTGTCTATGTCAATTGCCTTGCCATCGACCAATTTCAAACAAGTCCACACTGGAGTCAGTTCACCAACATGCAAGGGGTGTTCCTTGGGGCTCCCTCATTGACGGTCGAGGTCAACAACCCTGATTACGGCACCGCCGAAGTGGTTTCGATACCCGAAGATTGCGACCATACGACTGCAACCATTCGTGCCACCGCGAATTTTGGCCATGTTTTCGGTTATTGGAAAAGAAATGGTGCCGTCGTATCCTATTCTCCTGAATATACTTTCACGCTGAATCATAATTGCGTCATGACCGCTTGCTTCGACTGCTCCGTTATGGTGTATGACTCCATCGGTTACCCCGACCATGTCATTGGTCGAAAGTACAATGCTGCAAACCAAGTGACGAATGAATATGTTTCTGATTTCACTTATGACCAAAATGGCATAATGTATCGTTATTACTTCCCTGATCATCGCAACTGTTACATTAATTTCTATGAGTATCCTTCAAAGCCATGGAGCATTTCAGTATATTTCATAGGAAGTCATCCTGAAACAACCGCAACGCTCAACTTCACATACGAAAACGACCATCAGATAAAGCATTACGACCATTATCAAGGGAACAGTTATTATGACGATATTAATAATCATTACGACTATTACTACACCAACCACAAATTGTTTCGGAAAGATTCAAGCTGCACTGAAGACGGAGAAACATGGATATGGCAGCGTAACAATTATGCGTATGAAAACGGAAACAGAATCCGAATTGATTCGACTTATACGGGTACTACAAGCCTTTCCTCTGTGACCACCAATCATTATAATGAGCGTCAACAAATTCTGACATCACAAACAGACACATACGACAATGCTGGAGCAATCACATCCAGATCATTGAAAAACTATACTTACACTGACTGCAACAAAACCGATAGCATTATCACACTAGTATTCGACGATGGTGATTGGTTGAACTCAGAATTTGAGCATTATATCTACGACTTCAAGAATCGCGTGGTTGAATATCAAACTGGTTCATGGTCTGCCGAAGCCTCCGAATGGGACATCAACAAGAAAACTCTTTATGATTTCAATGATGAAGCACAAAAAGTAACCATATCCTTCCGAAAGAAAAACGGCGACGAATGGACATGGGATGTCTTTTCGGGACAATCCTTATTCAACGATCCACAATTGTATGAATGGCAAAGACAATTGAGAGCCTCCTTTCCTTCTTATAATTTACCAGTCAATCAATTTGAAATCAGCATGCATTACAATACCATCGAGCAAAATTTCCAAATCTTGTCCGAATGGTACTACACGCTGATATGGGATGACGGCACCATCACCTACCAGCACCTCGAATATACTGCCGACACCACCATCAATAACGAACGTCCAAAGGTCCTCGTGCGCAGCAACACGCAGTACGACCGCGACGAATACACCGAGGTGACTCATGAATACATTTTGGAGCAGAATAACATAGTGTACTGGTGGAACAAAGACCTAGAGGAATTCACCACGCTCTATGACTACAACGCCGAACCTGGCGACGAATGGGAAATCAAGGTGGGGATGGAAAGCATCATCGTGCATGTGGACAGCGTGGGTGTGTTCGAATACCAAGGCGACACCCGCAAGATAATGCACATTAGCGATGCTGGCAACATCTTCAACGGTGACATCGTTGTAGGCTACGGCCACATGACCAGTTTCTTCCCCGAAAAATTGATGCACAGAGATGCCCGTTTCAGGGTGGATGGTCTGCGCTGCTACTGGGTGGGAGACGCCTTGCTCTATCACAACGGCGAAGAGGACTGCGACGCCATCTACAGCGAACTACATGGCCTTGAGGAAGACGGCCCTTCGACAGGCTCAGGAACCGCAGGGACCTTGGTGGTCTACCCCAATCCCGCCAACAACATTTTGTTTGTCCAGACGTTGCGCGCAACGTCTCTACCAGCGGAAATCTACCGCATCACTAACCTGATGGGACAGACCCTGCTGCAAGGCACCCTCGCTGCTGAAACCCAGCAGATTGACATTTCCAGCCTGCCTGCGGGCATGTATTTCATCAACGTAAATGAACAAACCGTGAAATTTGTGGTAAAATGAACCATTAAAAATCTAATACTATGAAAAAGTTATTTGTAATTCTAACATTAACAATCTTTGGATTGAACGCCAAAGCACAAGACATTTATATCGCGGGCTACTACAATACTGGCAACGGAACCATAGCAGCACTTTACAAAAACGGCGAAAGATTCTATACTGCCCACCATCCCAACCAGTCCTCCAAAGCAACAAAAGTGACCTGCAACTCGCAAGGCGATGTCTATTGGTGGATCAATTATTACGATTATCCAAGCAACAACTTCAACCACTCGGAAATCCGCGTCAACGACCAAGTGTATGCCACGACTGAGGGCCACAGTGAAATTCATGTCTCTGATATTTATTGTCTCAACAACACCGTTTACTATGCTGGTTATCAATATAATGAAGATTCAATTATGGTGGCAACGGTATGGAAAGGAGAAGATTTTTCAACACATTGGATAATGGGCGACGGCATTCATCCAAGCTACATCTATGACGTTGATGTGGACAAACGCACGGGCATTCCCTACTTCTGCGGCTACATCATCGACGAAAAGGAAAAGGCTTCGGTTTGGGAGCAACAAGAATTGCTCTACACTTTTGATCAAGATTCATTATACTGTGAAATTACGTCTTCGTATGCAACCCAAATAGCCGTTGAGAACAATCACATTTACACACTTGGCAAAATTATCACAGTAAATCCCGACTATTTCCCAGATGTCATTTGGGAAGATAATATAGAAATAAAAGCGGTTCAAACCTACTGGAACACCATACATGCCATCTGCACATTTGAAAATAACTACTATTATGCAATCTCTGATAATTGGTACGATGCGATATGGAGTAGAGATCAAGCCGAGATTCTGATTTTACAATATGCTTACAAAATATTCTCTTCCAACACGAATATTTATGTAATAGGCAAAGATTCTGACAACAAGTTTTATATTTGGGAAAATTTCGAGAAGCAATGCCAAATCGAGGATTGCGATGCCATCAACGACGCGTGTGTGTTCGATCCATTTATTGCTCCCCATTCAGAATGGTACTACGAAATACAAAACAACGACGGCAGCATCACCTACCAACATCTGGAATACACCGCCGATACGACCATCGGCAACCAGCGCCCGAAGGTCATTGTGCGCAGCAACACACAATACGATCGCGACACCCTCATCACCGAAGTGACGCACGAATATGTCTATGAGGAAAACGGCAAAGTGTATTGGTGGAACCGTGACTTGGAAGATTTCACCGTGCTGTACGACTTTGCAGCCCAACCTGGCGACGAATGGGAAATCAAAGTGGGCACGGAGAGTCTCATCATGCATGTGGATACTGTCGAGAATTACGTATATGAAGGCAAGACCTATCGAATGCTCCATGTGAGTGATGCAAACGACTTTTTCAGTGGCGACATCGTATGCGGTGTCGGCCACCTCACCAGTTTCTTCCCAGAGCGTTTAATGAACCGTGGCCAAAATCGCTACGTAAATGGCCTGCGCTGCTATTGGATTGACGATGAACTAATCCTCAAAATCGGCAATAAGGACTGCGATGCCGTCTACAACGAATTGCACAATTTGAACCAAACAGAACCGTATTACGGCTTCATCTACCAGCCCGACACGGCCATCATTTATTTGAGTCCCAACAACCCTTATGAGGTCAACAACAACCAACTCTATGCCGGCTTTCGATACAGTCCAAATGGCTTGTTAGAAAGAAGCTATGTTGAAACATACGATATGTATGGACATTGGATGCATTACTATTATGATTCCGATTTACATGTCATCCTTGAGGACGACACATATTTCGATCTAGGTGCTGCTCCATTCCAAAATCAATACTCCTATGAAGATGGACTACTTATGAATTACTCCAGATACTATGATAACTATCATGAACAAACCCTAACTTTACTAGACAGCATCTCTTATTCCTATGATGAACTTCGGCGGTTGCAAACGGAGAAACGGTTCCAAAGTACCACCTACGAAAAAACCTATGAATACAGCGAAAACGAAGTCGTCATCACCACTGATGGTTATTCCAATGGAACTAATGGCGATTGGATCAGGCTCGATAAAGAAACTCGAGGTTTTTCGGAAGACAGCCTTTTGCTCACCCAACAAAACGAACCTTACAACGACAGTGCCACCTTGGTTACATACGGCTACGATGAACAAGGGCACCGAGTAAGCGCCTTGACGCAAAACCGATACAACGGTGCATGGAAAAACCAAAAGTTGGTACAATACCACTTCAACCCGTATGGCCATCTCATCCTTGCTGAAATCAAGTTGTGGCAAGAGGACGAGTTTGTCAATGCCAACCGCGCGATTTATGAATTGAATGAAATGGGGTATCCTTCCGTAGTCACTTTCGAGAAATGGGACGGCGAGGCTTGGGTAGATGGTGTCTGGCAACCCGAATTCTATCTCTACAACGAAGACCATCTGAAGCAACAAAACGACATGCTTTACGATTATAGGGATTTCGTCAATAAAATTGAAATGACCTATGTCGTCACGGAGAATCCAAGGGAGCCTCTCCTGCCCGACTATTGCGAGTGGTTTTACGAAATCGAGAACGAGAACGGTAGCACCACTTATCAACATTTGGAATATGCAGGTGACACTACCATCAACAACGAACGACCGAAGGTCATCGTGCGCAGCAACACGCAATACGACCGCGACACCATCTTTACCGAGGTGACACATGAATACATTTACGAAGAGAACGGCATCGTTTATTGGTGGAACAAGGACTTGGAAGAGTTCACTATGCTTTACGACCTCACCGCCGATGTGGGCGACGAATGGGAAATCAAAGTGGGTACCGAGAGTCTCATCATGCATGTGGATGCCGTGGAGAATTACGAATATGAGGGCAAGACCTATCGGATGCTCCGCGTGAGCGACGAAAACGACCTCTTCAGTGGCAACATCGTGAGCGGCGTCGGCCATCTCACCAGCTTCTTCCCCGAACGCCTAATGAACCGAGACAAAGGCTACCGCGTGACAGGCTTGCGTTGCTATTGGGTCGAAGGAAACCTGATTCTCAAAATCAACCGCGATGACTGCGACGCCATCTATGCACAATTGCACAACGGCATCGAGGAAGACGGCCCTTCGACTCCTTCGACGGGCTCAGGAACCGCAGGGACCTTGGTGGTCTATCCTAATCCTACGGATGGTTACTTGGTTTTGGAGACGCAAAGCATTGCGTCTCTACAAACCCAGACCTACCGCATCACCAACCTGATGGGACAGACCCTGCTGCAAGGCAACATCACCTCTGAAACCCAGCAGATTGACATTACCCGCCTGCCTGCGGGCATGTATTTCATCACCTTAGGTGGACAAACTGTAAAATTTGTGGTAAAATGATATGGGGTTTGTAGGGCTGTCGTATCACGGCAGCCGCAAAAAACGGCACAACGGCTGCCACGGTGTGACAACCCTACAAAGCAAAAACACAACAACAATGTATATACGACATAAAATATTCATTGCATTCCTTGTCCTGACAGGTCTCACGGCCTGCCAGCATGAGGCACGCCACCTCAAAGATGCTGAAACGTACTTTCAGCAAGGCGTGGAACAACGCGCCGACAAGCAATCGGAGGCCGCTGCCGAGTCGTTCAGCGAGGCTCTGCTGGCCATCGAACACTGCGACCTCAACAAACCCGAGACGAAACGCCTGAAAGCACAAATCGAGGACAACCTCGGCTTCACCTACTGGAAACACGAGCTCTTTGAGGAAGCCCTGCCGCTGCATACCAATGCCATCACATTGGCCCGCGAACTCGGTGACTCTACCCTACTGATGACCGCGCTGCGCAACTGTGGACGGACAGCAGCCTCATTGAATCAAACAGACGATGCCAAAACCTACTACGATGAAGCCTTGTCCCTCGCCAAAGCCCTGAACGACAAGACCATGGAAAGCGAAATCCTCTTGGAGTCGAGCCGCGATGTGCTGATGGTGACGGAAAACTACAAGCAATCGATTCAGCGCGTCAGCCAAGCCCTTGAAGGCAGCGAACATCCCGACATCTGCCACCTAACCTTGGGACTGGCCTATTACTACCTCGCCCAAGACAGCCTCGCCATCGTCCATCTCAGCGAAGCCACGAAGAGCAACACCGCCGGCACTCGCATGTCGGCCTACCAAGCCCTCAGTTTCATCCACCAACTGCAAGGCGACTTTAAGATGGCTTTGGAATACAACGAGAAGTTCGACGACAACTTGATGCAGGCCGACCGCGAACACCGAAGCGAGGAAGTGCAACGCATCAAAGGGGAATACGACCTGCAGATGCAGAAAAACCAGCTGCAAGCCGAGCAAAAGCTGAAGAACCTTTATCTTTATTTAATCGTTGGCGCCTTGTTGGTGGTTTTGGCAATCACCTTGCTGCTGCTGCGACAAAAAACACTGAGTGCCAGGTTGAAAGCCGAAGAGATGAAGAACCAAATGGAGGTAGCCTTGAAGAAAAACAAGGTCTATGTCACCGCTCTGGCCCTCACGGAGCAAATCACCGCTTCGACCCTCGACTTCAACCTGAAGGAAACCGAGTGGGACGACTTCGTGACGCTCATCGACAAGGTGTACGGTGACTTCACCCAACGCCTCATATCCCAATACCCCACCCTGACCAAGAGCGACCTGCAAATCTGCTGCCTCACTAAGCAGGGCTTCAGCAATCAAGTCATCTCCATCCTCATGAACCTGCAAACCAACTCCTATGCCCGTCGCAAGTCGCGCATCAAGCAGGAGAAGATGAACGGACTGGAGGACGAACGGAGCTTTGAGGAAATCATCAACGAGATATAAACCATTAAAAACCTAATACAATGAAAAAGTTATTTGCAATCACAGTTTTGGTGGCCTTTGCTTTGAGCGGCATTGCGCAGGAGACGCATTTCGATTTCTCCGTCACCAATTCCACAGGGTATGACCTTTACTATCGTATCGTGGATGCAGAAAACCAACAAGTTGAAGTCACTTATCCCTGCCTCGGCAACGGCAACTACTGGTGGGGCTACATCAAGCCGGAAGGGAAACTCATGCTTTCGGACACGGTGACCTACAACGGCACAGCATATACTGTCGTCGCCATCGGTGACCATGCCTTTTATGAGTGCTCCGATTTGCGTGGCGAACTTGAACTTCCACAAACCATCAATGCCATCGGTGCTGGTGCCTTCAAAGGCTGTTCCAACCTGAATGGCAACTTGCACCTCCCGGCTGCAATGACCCGAATCGAAGATGAGACCTTTTCGGGATGCTCGTCATTCTCGGGCAAGCTTGCACTCCCCGACTCCACCCAATACGTTGGCAGCCAAGCCTTTCTCAATTGTTCTGGTTTTAGGGGCATAATGATGTTTCCTGCCACATTGACCTTCATCGGCGAAGAGGCTTTCAAGGGCTGCACCGCTGTCAACTCCATCAGCGTCAAGGCGACGACTTTGCCCACAACCAGCGCCAATGCTTTCGATGGCCTCCCCACTTGGATTACGGTAAACGTGCCTTACAATATGAAGGAAGCCTACCAAAATGCCCCTGGTTGGTCGCGTTTTGCCAACCACACCGTAGAGAAATCCGTTTGGAACGGCCATGCCGAGCTTTGGACCCATGGTAGCGGCACATCCGATGACCCTTATCTTATCGAATCGGCTGAACACCTGGCATGGTTGGCCCAATCCGTCAATGAAAGGATGGATATGGAGATTGATACGGGTTACAGTATGGGAGGAGGCATGTTGTTATACTACACTTTTCAAGATATCATGGCCTATCAGGACACCTGTTTCAAATTGGTCATCGACATTGATTTGAATAAAAGCGAACATCGTTGGATGGCTATTGGAAACACTTATTATATTAATGATGAGGATTATAATGGATGGGTATATGCGCCTCATTATACTGGTAATTATTACTACTATTATGTTTACTTTTCAGGCCAATTCGACGGAAACGACCATGTGATTTTCAATCCACATTACTATCCCCCACAAAACAATACTAATTGTTTCGGATTGTTTGGCATCATTGACAATGCCTCCATATACAACCTAACTGTCGATAACGTATTGGCTTCTGGTGGTAACATTGTTGGAGGAGTGGCCGGATGGGCCTTCAATTCGACTTTCAATAATTGCCATA
>DAIOUZ010000028.1:14175-19490 GCA_036759285.1 Candidatus Limiplasma sp.
GCGGGAACCATTAGCAGTAATAATTGCGGCGGCATAGTTGGAAAAGCTAAAGGTTGCCGTATCGAGAACTGTTCCTCCCAAATTAATCTAAACGGCAACATGGTAGGTGGCATTGTGGCTCAAATAATCAATACTTCTTGTAACGGAGTGTATAATAGTAGTTTCATCGGCAAGATTACCAATGCCTACACAGCAGGAGGAATTGTGGCTTTATGCCAAAGTGAACCAGAAGGCGAAGGGGTAATTCACATCGAAAACTGTTTTAGCAGGGGAAACATCACAAGAATCATCGCGGATCCTGATAACACTAGCGTGTCTACTGACTGGAAATTCGGAGGAATCATCGGCAACGTGGCTGCTATTGACACGCTTCGCATCTTGAACTGCTATAGCAACGACACCATCACAGCTAGTGGTTCCAATCATGGCAGTGCAAAATATTACGTCAGTGGTATTTTGGCCAAAGCCGATCCTGCCACCACACTTTACATCAAAAATTGCTACCATGCTGGTCCCCTTAGCTCATCGACTTACACGGGTGGCATCATCACCCAAAACACCAACATGACCCTCGTCAGGAACTGTTTCTTTGAGGCGGGTTGCGCTCCTGATGAAGGTTTCGGCGTGCCCATGAGCAGCGATTACATGAAAACCGAGGCCTTCGTCAACAGGCTCAACAACGGAAGCTCGGTCTATATGATGGATAGGGAGCCTTTCGAGAATAACGGCTACCCCATCTTCGGCACCGATGGTCTCATCTTCGTGGGCGCCGAGTGGTACTACGAAATCCTCAACGACGACGGCAGCATCACCTACCAACACCTGCAATGTGTAAGCGATACCACCATTGGCACTGAACGCCCAAAGGTTATCGTGCGCAGCAATACACAGTACGACCGTGATGGACAAACCGAAGTGACACGAGAATATGTCTATGAGGAAAACGGTGTGGTCTATTGGTGGAACAAGACCCTGGGCAAGTTCACCGTGTTGTATGACTTCGGTGCCGAGGTGGGCGATGAATGGACCATCGAAGTGGGGAACGAAACCATCACCACCATGGTCTACGAAACCGAATTGCAGTATATCGATGGCATTCCCTACAAAAGGCTCACCATCGCCGACCCGAACAACAACTTCAGCGGTACCGTGCTGAGCAGCATCGGCCACCAAACCAGCTTTTTCCCTGAAAAGCTGATGTCGAAAGGCAAGGGCTACCGCGTGGAAGGCCTGCGCTGCTATTGGTTGGAAAACGAATTAATCTACAAACTCGGTGACGAGGATTGCGAGGCCATCTATAACGAATGGCATAACGGCATTGAGGAAGACAGCCCTTCGACAGGCTCAGGGACCTTTGCGGTGTATCCCAATCCAGCCAACGACATTTTGTTTGTACAGACGTTGCGCGCAACGTCTCTACCCGCGGAGACCTACCGCATCACTAACCTGATGGGCCAGACCTTGCTGCAAGGTGCAATCACCGCTGAAACCCAGCAGATTGACATTTCCAGCTTGCGTGCAGGCATGTATTTCATCAGTGTGGGCGAACAAAGCAAGAAATTCGTGGTAAAATGACATTAGATTGTAGGGCTGCCGTGGTACGACAGCCCTACAATTGTTTTACCTTACATTCTCCTTCAAACGGTCAGCAATCTTTTTCTTCAAGTCGAAGTACATCTCCTCACGGTCGCTGCGTTTGTTGGGCTTGTATAGGTTGGGGTACTTGCAGTCTTCCAACTTGTAGTCAAGCTTATTCAACGGTCCCGAAATCTTCAACCCCATCCGCACCGGCAAAGGCGACTGTGTCACAGAGAGGTGGTATTCGCCATTCTTGTCGAGGGTCATGCGGCCGTCCACCGTGACCTTATATTTCCCGATGGCAATCTGCGAAGGCCACAGGTCGATTTCGTCTTTGAAAGCGGTCAGTTGCACATCGAGGCTGTCGACACGATATTCACCGTTGGTGCTCACATCCAACATGTCGGTAATCTTCGTAAAGGTAAATTTATCGTTCACCGTCAGATTCTTGCCTTCGATGTCGGCGGCAGCGCGTAAAGTCGAAATCTTGGGCTCATAGTTCGACCTGAGGTTGGTCTCCGCGCCAATATGGAACTCCGCCTGACCGTCAAAGGTCTTCAGCATGGGCACCAAAGTGTCGATATAAGGAATCATATTCAGCAAATCATTGATCTGGACGTTCAGCAAGTGGAAGTCCATGGCCAAGAAGAGGTTGTTCTTGCGCGGCGACTGGTACATGGCCGTCAGCTGCATCTCGGCGGCCTTGTTGGTGAAACCGATTTCTTGCAAAATCAAGGTGCCGTCTTTCACGGTCATCGTGCCGCTGAGGTTGTTCAAATCGAAGTTACCGTACAATGACTTCTTCGTATTAAGGACAAAGTTGAAGTCGACGCCCTCAGGCACCATGAATGGGTTGTCTTCTTTGTTCGCCAACTGAGAATCGGTCCCTGCGCCTGTAGAAGCGTCGGAGGCATCCTTTCTACCCATACCACTGGTCAAATCCATGATTTCATTGATATTCAACATGTCGGAAGTCAGTTGCAATTCACCCCTCATCAGGTTCTTATGGTCTTCGATCCACTCCTTGATGCCGATTACACTACCTTGCAGACTCATATCGGACTGACCGATGCGGAAGGTGCTCTTCTTGAAATCCAACTCGCTGGAATTGAACAGGAAGTCAATGTTGCTGATACGGATGTCCTCTTCCAAACCCTCCACCTGCACTACGGCATTGCCAAGGATGAAGTCAGCTGAAGGATTCCATTGGTTCAGGAAGTCCGTCTTATTCTTGTTTTGATTCACCGAGGCATCGATTTTCAGCAAATTGGTATTCAACGCATAGCTTTTACCCATGTTGGCGACCACCTCCTTGCCATCGAAGGTGACGCGGGCTTTCAAACCTTTTGCATTTTTCTCCGGCATGGTGACCAAGGAAATGACGGGCGCATTGATGGTCGCCGTAACCGTATCGTAAACCATATCCAAATGGCTGAATTTCATGTCGGCTTTCAAATCCATCTTTTCCGTTCCGCCCTTGAATTTGTCGGCGGTCAGTTTGATGTCGGGGTTCTTTAAATCCGCATTAATGCCTTTGCCGACTTGGGCTTGTAGCGTCTGGGAAGCCAACGAGATGTATGCCCCTTTGCGACCTTTTTCCTTCGCCGAAGCAGGCAAAGTGAGTGCGACATTCATCAAAGGCGAAGCAGCGTGAATGGTGTCCCTATCAAAGGCAAAGTCCTTGATTTTCAGGTTGGCTTTCGCCGAAAGGCGGTTCAGATTGTAATCGTCAAGCGACTTCATCAACTGCGCAACGGTAAAATTGGTGGTCAGATCAAGGTTGGTGCGACCGTTCAGTTTCATCGTTTTGGGCAAAAAGCCTTTCAAATCCGCCATGGGCACATCACCGTTCACCTTGAGCTTCAAACCGATATCACCCAACAAATCGTCCACCAATCCATTGGCCGTGAGGTTACTACGGTTGAACTTGGCATTCAGGCTGTTGACGGTCACGCTACCTGTGTTTTCATTGAGGTTCAAATACAGCAAGGCATCTAAATTGACAGCCGTGAATGGATAAGGAAGGCTTAGCACATTGACTATTGCATTATCCGTCAACACCTTAGCTGAAATCACAGGCAAAAGGCTGTCATTATAGGTGCCTTTCACCTCCGCTTCGGTAAGGGTCAGCTTACCCTCATACGAAATGCGGCTCAACTGTTTCTGGACGCGCTGAGGCAGATAGCTCAGCACATTCTCAATGGTTAAGGTGTTGGTATTCAGTCCTAAATCAAGATTCACGTCACCGTTTTTGGCCACCTCGGCATCGCCAAAGATATCAATCAGATAACGGTTCAAACCAATCTGAGCCTGGTCAAGATGGACTTTCAAGTCATTGATGCTGAACTGCAAAGGCAGGTTAAGACTCAACGTGTCGTTTTTGAGATAGGGTTCTTTCAAATCCAAGCAGACGTCGGGAGTGGTCAATTTCAATGTACCAGAGATTTGGTCCATTTGCGCGACTTCACCGTCAAAGTCAAGGTTCAAAGTCTTCAACGCCAACTGCATGGCCTTCGTCTTCAAGTCCATAACTGATGCATCCAGCATCAAGTCCGCATTAATGTCCATGTCCTGCATCTTGCCTTTCAGGTCGAGGTTGAGGCCTTGGGCTTGGGCCGTCATTTTGCTACGGTCGTCGGTATAGAGCAAGGTTGAGTTCTTCAGTTTTATTTCCTCAATATCAACGAGATAATCGAAAGTATTGGTGGTATCTTTGTCCTCCTTCTTATTGAAGACATTGAGGTTGCTATTGCCAATGGAATCGGTATAAAGATTGACGAAAGCATCTTCAAGAATGCATCTTCTAACCACTATCTCCTTCTCTTTCAGCAACTTCTTGACATCGACCACGACAATCAGGTTGTCGATATTAGCCAAGGTGTCGGACGGTGAGCCCTCCATTGGGTTGATAAGCGCTACTTTCTCGATGTCTATGCCCACATTGGGAAAGGATTTGAACAGCGTGAGGTCGGCCTTGCCCAGTTGCATCTCGCAGTTGACAAATTCGGGAGCATATTTCTTAACCATCTTGGTGAGCCGTCCCGATGAAGTGATCATCGTTGCAGCGATGACCGCCACAACTATCACCAACCCCACAAGAGAGGCCAGGGTTATTCCGATGATTTTCAATGCTTTTTTCATGAAAAAAAGAATTTAAATAGCGGCTCTTTCTTGATGCATTTAATACACTTTTGAGAAATAATGCGTATTCCCATAATCATCGCGATAAGTCAGTTGTGAGGTATTCAGCGTGGTGATGGTATATACCTTGGGAACGGTGACAAAAGTCCCGATATGTTCATGGATGAGCGTCGAGCCTTCCAAAGACCACTTGAAAAGTTGGGCCTCTTCTTCCTCAACGTCGTCGCTGACATCCCAGGTGGCACCCAAGCCAGTTTCGTCATAACGCTCAAACACAGAACCTTCCTGCCAACGGCCATATAACAGGGTAGCATCAAAATCATCATCGCTGAAATTCAATCCATTACATGAACTGATGCCAAACAATAAGATAATCGCCCCAAAGAGATAGATGAGCTTTTTCATAGCGTAGTGCGTCTAATAATCGTCCCGAATCCGTGCAAATATCGTGCAACAGAATTTTCCGCAAAAATAAGATTAATTTTCTATCTTTGCATCACTTTTAAGGCCCTGAGCCTTTCGAAGGGCCGTTTTAATCGTTATAATGTATCTCTTCCAAATTTTCCTGAATCATCTCCTTCAGGTATTTCATGATG
>DAIOUZ010000028.1:19500-22143 GCA_036759285.1 Candidatus Limiplasma sp.
CCTCAACATCGCCTATCTCCAAGCCGACCTCAAGTGGGAGGATAAAGAATTTAACTTGATGCATTTCAGCCACTTATTGGAACAAGTGCGTCCCAACACCGACCTCATCCTCATTCCCGAGACATTCACCACGGGCTTTCCTGTCGACCCGAAGCAATTTGCTGAAACCATTGACGGTCCAACGATGCAATGGCTGCGAAACCAAGCCCAAGCGAAAGACGCTGTGGTTTGCGCCACCTTCCCCTTGGAGGTGGACGGGCATTACTACAACAGCCTCGTATGGATGCGCCCCGATGGCAGTTATGAACTGTATTACAAGCGGCACACCTTTACCATGGGTGGCGAGGACAAGTTGGTGGAACGCGGTGAAAAACAACTGATTGTGGAGCTGAAAGGCTGGCACATCAAGCCGATGGTGTGCTACGACATCCGATTCCCCGTGTGGGCCCGAAACCGTTATAAGGACGGACAATATGAGTACGACCTGGCTTTCTATCTCGCCAACTTCCCCGATTCCAGGATGGTGGTCTGGAACACGCTCTTGGTAGCCCGTGCCATCGAAAACCAATCCTATTGGATAGGCTTGAACCGTATCGGCGAGGATGCCAATGGCTTGCATTATAGCGGTGATTCGCAAGTGATTAACTCTCGCGGCGAGGTCATCTCAAAGGCCGAATCCTACAAGGAAGCCGTAATGCATTGCACCTTGGATTATGAAAAGCTCGAACGCTTCAGGCAGAAATTCCCTTTAGGGCCAGATTGGGATAGATTTGAAATAGTTTAAGACCCTGAGCCCGTCGAAGGGCCGACCGAAAATGACGGTACTTCGATCCTTCGACAAGTTCAGAACTCAGCAACCTGCTTTAACTGAACAACTGATAACTATCAACTAAAAAATGCTTTCCGTTTTCTCCGACGAATATTATATGAAACAGGCCTACCAAGAGGCCCAGCAAGCCCTAGAGGCCGATGAAATCCCCATCGGTGCCGTGGTGGTATGCAACAACAAGATCATTGCCCGTGCCCACAACCAGACCGAGACCCTCAACGACGTGACTGCCCATGCTGAAATGCTGACTATTACCGCTGCCGCCAATGCCTTAGGCGCCAAATATTTGGACGAATGCACGCTATATGTGACTTTGGAGCCCTGTCCCATGTGTGCTGGAGCCTTGTGTCACGCCCATATCGGTAAGGTCGTTTGGGCCGCAGATGACCCAAAGAATGGCTTTTCACGTTTCGGCAAAATGCTACACCCCAAGACAAAAACCGACACAGGGGTGATGCGGGAGGAATGTTTGTCGCTGTTGACAGAATTTTTCAAGAAGAAAAGATAGTTTTTGCACACAAAACAGGCAAAAAATCCAATTTTCTGCGCAAAATTGTTATTTTTGCGCAAATAAATTGCCAATTTTTGCAGTTATATATAGTAATTTTGCGCGTTTTTGAAATCTAACCATGAACGGATCCCAACTGCTTATCGTAGCTGTCATCATTGTGTTCGTGATTGCATTCGTCATCACGATGATAGTGGTGAATGCTCACGCAAAAAAGATGATTTCGACTAACACAAAGTTGGTGGAAAACCAAAACACGCTGCTGGAACAGAACAAGCAGCAAGAAAACGAGTTGGAAAAGCGTATCAACGAATTGGAGGAACAACTGAAGCAACACATAGAGGATGAAGTGACTCTACTTCAGGAGCAAACGCGCCAGCATCGCGAACGCATCGAACTGACCGCTGACATGAATGATGATGAACTGATAGCATGGTTGGATCAAGAAATGGATGAGCGGCAACTTTACACCGATACCAACCTGACACTGAAGACGATGGCCAAGTCGCTCGGCCTGACACAAAAACGGTTGAGCGAACTTTTCAAAAACAACGAGAAATACAACAGTTTGGGCGATTATCTGAACGAAAAACGGTTCCTACTGGGTTGTCGTCTATTGCGTGAAAAGCCCAATTGGACCATCGAGGCTGTTGGAAAAGAGGCAGGTTTCGGAGGTCGCAGAACTTTCCAAATGGAAGTGAAACTCCGACTCGGCATAACACCCTTTCAATACCGACAGGGTATGGAAAGGATGATTCCCAAAGATGAGCCAAAGCAAGTAAAATCAGATTAATCTTACTCAAAAAAAAACCGCCCCTCAACGAGGCGGATTTCTTTAAAATAAAAACGTCTTAGGTTTTAATCCTTATCAGTCCAGGTATGTTCACCTATGGTTTCAACCACAACATAAGCGCCGTTTTTTTCCTCTTTCCTGTTGAACTTGACGGTGTAATAATGATCAGGTTTCGTAATGCTAATGTTAACATTTTCAACTGATTTCATGAACGAATCCCATTCGGCTATAGCTTCTTCCTTGGTTAGAATGTAATTCCCATGATCAAGTTTAGGATTAACGATCTCAGTTAGTGCTGAGACATCGTCGTAACTGGCCTGAATATGCTCAGCAGTACTGTAAGAATAAATACCTTTAGCGCTAGAAGTGTCTTTCTTGCAACCCGTCAGCATCATGCCACCGATAACCAGAATGGCAAGCAGTAATGTTACTTTTTTCATTTGTTTGATTTTTGTTAGTTAGGGATTGTCGTATAATTCTAGATTTATGACTTACCTTGTTGATTGTGTTTAT
>DAIOUZ010000029.1:0-6388 GCA_036759285.1 Candidatus Limiplasma sp.
GATGTTCTCCAACACCACGATGGCGTCGTCCACCACCATACCGATGGCGATGGTTAGTGACGACATGGAAATGATGTTCAGTGTGTTGCCAGTGGCAAACAAGTAAATCAACGAAGCCAACAGTGAAATCGGGATGGCCAGCACGATGATGAAGGTGGCGCGCCAACGACCCAAGAACACAAACACGACCAGCATCACCAAGATGAAGGTGATGAAAATGGTGTCACGCAGGTTGTTGATGGTATTTTGGATGGAGGTCGAGCCGTCGACGATGATGTTCAGCTTGACATCAGAGGGCAGAGTGGGCTCGATGACTTTCAGCTGTTTCTTGATGCCCTTGATGACGTTGACGGCATTGGCATCGGTTTGTTTCTGAATGACGATAGTGGCACCTTGGCGGCCATTGCTGTACGACTCTTGGATACGTTCCTCGGAGCCGTCGACTACAGTGGCTACATCGCGCAGGTAGATGGGTGCCGTACCGCGTGAACCCACGATGACGTTCTCCATCTCCTTGGCAGAAGTGAACTCTTTCTGGATACGCAGGCTGTAGCTGTTGGAGCCGATGTCGATATAACCGGCGGGCACATTACGGTTCTCCGTGGCCAAGGTGTTGGAGATGCTCTCAAGAGTTAAATTGTAGGCCTCCAGCTTGTTCGGGTCGACATAGACTTGGATCTCACGTTTCGGTGCACCGTTGGCCGACACCGTACCCACGCCGCTCACACGCGCTAAAGGCGTGGTGACACGGTCTTCGATGATCTTGTCCAAGGCGGGCAAACTCTCTTCGGCCGTCACACTGAGGAGCATGATGGGCATGTCCTCGGCATTGAACTTAAACAAAACGGGGTTGGTTGCACCATCTGGTAGATAGTTTCGGACCATGTCGATTTTGTCGCGCACGTTGTTGGTGGCGGTCTCGATGTCGATGCCGCTTTCAAACTCCAACGACAGCACGGAGGTGTTCTCACGTGAGGTGGAGGAGAGGTGCTTCAAATCGGGGACGGCGTTCAGCGTGTTCTCTAGGGTTTTGGAAATGTTGGTCTCGATATCGGCGGCACTGGCTCCAGGATAGGAGGTCATCACCATGATGAAGTTGGTCTCCATGTTGGGTAATTGGTTGATGGAGAGGTTCATCAAGGAGAAGATGCCGAAGATGGCAATGGCGACAAACACCAAGGCCGTCGTCACCGGATTATTGACTGCTGTTCTTTGTAGGCTCATCTTGCTGCTTTTTAATTATGAATGCTGAATGTTGAATGCTGAATGAGGGCAAAGCCCAACGTCGCATTGCGAAATTCAGCATTCAGCATTCATCATTCCGTATTTATTTTACAGTAACAGAAACACCGTCTTTCAATCTAACCTGTCCTTCGGTGACAATGCGGTCGCCTTCGTTGATGCCGCTGATGATTTCGTAACGGTTGCCGAGGCGCTTGCCGAGTTCCACGAGGGTGTATTTCACGGTGTTGTCGGGCTTGAGTACATAAACGAAATGCTCACCCGAACCTTGCTGCTTGACCACGGCGATATCAGGAATCACGATGTGATGGTTGGTGCCAAAGTTGGCGGTCACACGGGCAAACATGCCCGGACGCAAGCGCAAGTCTTTGTTCTCGCTGATGACTTCGACGGGGAAGGTGTGTGTGGTGGAGCTGATGGTAGGGTAGATGAGGTTCACCTTGCCTTTGAAGATCTCTTCCGGGTAGGCCTCCACGTTGATGTCGAACTCCATGCCTTCGTGCACCTGCGTAAATAGGCTCTCCGACACGTTGACCAGCATCTTGACGGGTTGGATTTGTTCGACGACGAAAATAGGCTGTGTCATGCTGTACATGTCGCCGCGGTCATAGTTGCGGGCGGTAACCACACCGTTGATGGGGCTGCGGAGATAGGTGTTCTCCGCAAGGTTATAGTAGGTCTTTTTCGTCATGTTGAGTGCAAGCTTGGCCATGTCGTAGTCGGCCTGGGCCACGGCACCGATGTTGTAGAGTTCGGTGAGACGTGCCAATTCCGTCGAGTCGTTGATATACTGCATGCGGGTCTTGGCGAGGTTAACGTCGTCCATCTTGGCTAAAAGTTGGCCTTTGCTTACCTTCTGTCCGACTTCCACGTTGATACTCACAATGCGGCCAGCCGTCTGCGACACGATGTTGTTGGTAGCGTAGGCTTCAATGTTAGAGGTGAAGGTGTTGGTGATGTCGACGTCTTCGGCTTGTGCCGTGATGACACTAACGACTGGGGCGGCTTTTTGGGCGTCCTGTCCCGTCGCGGCCGTGTTGTTGGTCTTGTCCTTTTGTCCGCATGCCGTCATCAATGCGACAGTGGCGAGAGCAATGATACTGAGTTTGAGGTATTTCATTGATTTATAGTTTGTTTTCTTATTTTGCTTTCAGCTTTCAGCAATCAGCATTCAGCTTTGCTCCAACTGAGCTGATAGCTGACAGCTGATGGCTGATAGCTTTATTCTTCTTTACCAATTAATTCGTCCAACGAGGCCTTAGTGACCATGAAGTTGTATATAGCTTGCGCTTGAGTGAGTTGCGCCTGTTGCAAAGCCAGCTGCGCATCGTTGAGTTCTACCAATGTGGCTTTGCCGACTTCATACATCTTTGCTGAGATGTCGTAGCTCTTTTGGGCAATCTCCACTGTGGCGTCAGCAGCTTGATAGTTCTTGATACAGAGCGCCATTTGGTCATTGTAGTTGCGGATGGCAATACGCAGGTTGCGTTCAGTGTCTTCGCGTTGCAAAGCAAGCATGTTGCGTGTCACTTTGCTCTGTTTTATGGCGTTGTTTTTCTGGAATCCATCAAACACAGGGACACTGAGGCTCAGTGCGGCAGTGGAGGAGGGGAACCAGCTCAGTTTGTCATCGCCCATGGCATTGTAGTTGTAATTTATGCTCGCCGCCAGTGTGGGAATGTATTGCCTCTTCTGCATTTTGATGGTCGACTCAAGCATTCGGTCTTGGATATCGAGTTGCATGAGGGAACTATTGTTGCTGAGGTCGTCTTCCGAGACGTAAGGTGTGAGCAGTTCGTCGGTGTAGCCATTCAGGTCGCCTACCACTTCCACTTCGGTGCCGAGGTCGATGCCCATGACCGCTTTGAGTTGCCAGGTGGCCAACAGGACGGCATTTTCAGCGCTCGACACATTGGGCTCGGCATTCATCATCGTGACCTGAGCGCGTAAGCGTTCTACCTCGGAGGCTTTGCCCACGTTGAAGCGTTGCAATGTCTTCTCATAGTTTTTCTGTGCGTTTTCGTAGACTTGGCTCATCACTTTGTGCGACTCTTGGGCCAGTAGCACAGCGTAAAAGGCCTGCTTTACCTGCTTCACCATGGCAATTTTCGACGAGCGGGCTTGCTCCACCGCCATTTCCACGTCCATGCCCGAGAGTTTCAGGCTCTCCCAAAGCGAGGCGTTCACCAAAGGCATGCTGGCCGTGGCCGAGGTGTTGATGTTATTGTCACGACCCACCTTGATTTCCATCGGTTGACCGCCCATATCCATCACCATCACCTGCTTCTGCAAAGTGCGCTGATAGGAGCCGCTAATGTTGACATTGGGATAAAGCGCGGCATAGGTGCCTTTCTTGGCATATCCACTTTTTTCGATGGTCATATCAGCGATTTTGATGGTGTTGCTTTCCGAAAGAGCAATCTCCAAAGCACGGTCTAAGGTGAGTTGAAGGGTTGTTGATCTTGTCGAAGCGCCCTCTTGCGCCTTCATAAACATCGGGGCGATTACTATTGTGGTAAGAGTTAAAACTCTAAATATCAGTCTTTTCATGTGTCCGAATCTCTGCTGTCTAAGCATTTTATTAATAAGGTGCAAAAATAGGAATAATTGCGTTGTGTTTGACGAGGATTTCAACGAAATATTTTGTTGTAGGACTGATTTTTATTCCAAATCGATAGACAATTCACTAAAACAGCCGATTTTGTCGATTAATACGAAATGGCCGCTTTTTGACATTTTCTCTATTTTTGTTGAAAAGCATTTGCCTATTTCGGGATTCGTCTTATATTTGCATTCAAATTATTGGAGATGAAAAAACGGACCTTACCGGCTCTGCCCACTGCCAACCTAGACCTGTTGGAACGCCTCTACAAATGGGGAGTCGTTTGGATAGTGTTGTTTGTCATCTTTTTCACGGTACACTCCAACGGGAACTACCTTTTCCGTACAGTCAGCTCACTTTGTTTTGTGGGATTGGTGATTTTGTTGGTAACGTTCATTAACAAGGTGTTGCTTGAACATTTCATGAAACGTGGCAGGGTGGTGCTGTTCATTCTGCTTTCCATCGTGGTCATTTTTGCTTGGGCTGCTGCGTCAACAGCTATTGACTCTTGTCTGCTGCACTGGATTGACGGACGGCCTTTCAGTGAGATGTCGTTCTTCCCATTCATTCTCGTGGCTTTTTTGGTTCGCCTGATATGGTTTATCGCTACTTATGCCATCACAGTGATATTCTATTTCCAACGCAAGGAAAACGAGGAGAAAATCATTTCCGACCAGTTGAAGAGCGAGAAACTTGACATGGAGTTACGTTACCTCAAATCCCAAATCAACCCGCACTTCTTGTTCAATGCCTTAAATAACATTTATTCAATGGTTTACACCCATGATGACAATGCCGCTGACGGTGTGTTGAAGCTTTCGGAAATGCTGCGTTACGTGCTCGTGGATTGTCAAGCAGAGATGATTCCTTTGAGTAAGGAAATCAAGTACATCGAAAATTTCATCGATTTTCAGATGATGCGTATGGGGGGACAACGCGATGTGGTGTTTGAACAAGAAGTGGAAAAGGAGGATTTCATGATTGCGCCCATGCTGTTGCAGCCCATCATCGAGAACTGTTTCAAATACAGCCGTTTGGAGACACACCCTGAAGGTTTTGTACACATCAGTATCCAACAGGTGGGCAGTGAATTTCGGTTTTTGGCTGAAAACACGATTGCATCCAATGTTATGCCTGTGGCAAGCACTGGGGGAGAAGAGAAAAAATCGGGCATTGGGCAAAAAAACGTGCAGCAGCGCCTGATGTTGCATTACTATGAGAATTATAAGTTTGATATTCAACAAGATAAAGGAGTTTATAAAGTCAAGATTGAACTATGAAAGAGAAATACAACGTGATCATTGTGGATGATGAGTATTTGGCTCAGAAACTATTGCAAGACTATGTCTCGAAGGTGGAATCACTGCAGTTGGTGGCCACGTGCTCAAACGCCTTTGAAGCCATGAATGCCTTGAAAAACCATCAGGTTGACATCATGTTTCTCGACATCCAGATGCCTGACCTTACCGGACTTGAGTTGGTGAAGAGTTTGGAACACAAGCCGGCCGTCATTTTCACCACCGCCTATTCTGAATATGCTGTGGATGCCTTCAATCTGTCGGTGGTCGACTACCTGTTGAAGCCCTTCGACTTTCCGCGTTTCTTCCAGGCAGTCAGCAAAGCTATTGGTCCCGAACAGCCTTTGGTGAACCCACAGAATAAACCACATGATACCATCAGTCGTTCCAACGATTTCATCACCGTGAAGGCAGACTATAAGCTTTACAAAATCAATTATGATGACCTACTATATATCGAGGGTCAGCACGAATATGTGACTTTCCATACCATGCAACGTCGTGTCACGGCACTTTTTGCCTTGAAGGATTTGGAAGAAATCCTGCCCAAGGACAAGTTTGTGCGCGTCCACAAGTCGTACATTGTTTCGTTCAAGCACATTCAGGATTTGGACAAGTCGGACGTGACGGTTGCGGGCAACAAGGTTCCCGTAGGAGCCAGTTATCGAGAGGAGCTTTTGGCGCGTCTGCAATGAAAAAAATCCAGTTTTTTTGATGATGCAATGAAAAAAATGTATATTTGCAGCGTAAACCAACTTTAAAAACAAACAATTATGGGTAAATTTGAAATCAAGACCAGGAAGAATGGGGAATTCCAATTCAACCTGAAAGCTACTAATGGTCAAGTAATCCTTACCAGCGAAGGATACAAAACTAAAGCATCCTGCCTCAATGGTGTGGAATCCGTAAAGAAGAATTGCCAGGACGAGAAGCGTTTCGAAGTCAAGGAGGCCTCCAACGGCAAACCTTATTTCAACTTGATGGCTGCCAACGGCCAAGTCATTGGTTCGAGCCAGATGTACGCCAACGCATTGAACATGAAGAACGGCATCGCTTCGGTGAGGAAAAACGCTCCTGATGCACCTATTGTTGATTTAACGGAAGCCTAAACGCAGGTTTTAAAAACGAAAAAAAGGAACGGCACGGGTCGTTCCTTTTTTCGTTTTCAACCGTCGGGGCAAAAGGATTCGAACCTTCGACCCCCTGCTCCCAAAGCAAAATTGACGACTTTTATATCTTGTTCCAT
>DAIOUZ010000029.1:6398-10583 GCA_036759285.1 Candidatus Limiplasma sp.
GGCAAAAAATTATATATCTTTTTATTTTACAAATACTTGCGTATTTGAAAAGTTTTGTGTATTTTTGCATTGTTTTATTGGTGCGTGTCCTTTTTGTGTCCTGTTTTTACACCGCAAATTGTCCTCACCTGCCTTGAAAACTAACATTTTACGCAATAAAAAGTTATAATTATGTCTACTGAAAAAAGAAAAATCGAACCGATTTTCATCGACGTTATCGATGGAGTCACCGTTTCAGCCATCTGGAACATCAAAAATCAGAGCAAAAAAGAGTTCCAACCCGTCTCTGTGCGCGTCACTTTCAGCCGTGAGCGTTGGTATTATCCTACCGGCTACCGCGTCACCTACGAAGATTATGAGGCAATCCGCAACGCCACTGGTGCCAAAAACCCAAGAGCCAAAGCCAGGGCGGCCATCAAAGAACACTTCGACGACGTGTGCGTCACTATCCAACGACTCATCCGCGAAGATGACTTCTCACTCTCCAACCTCGCCGAGGCTATGAAACTCCCCATCAAGCGTGATGTCGGCTTCACCTTATTAGAATACTGGACCACCTTCGGCGAAGGCAAGAAGTCAATCAAGACCCAAGAGCAGTATCGTTGCGCAGCCCGCAGCTTCTATCGTGCCATGGGTTGCCACATGGTCCCCATCAAGGACGATGCCGGTGAAGACACCAAGAAGAAGACCATCGTAGGCAAGCCCACAAGGATGAGGCCAGCCGAAGCCACTGCTGCCGTCGTCGCCAAGTGGGAGCAGTTCATGGACGCAGAGAACCTTTCAGCATCCACAAAGAGCATGTATCTCCGTGCCTTCCGTGCCGTGATGAACAGCCTTCTCAAAGACAAGGTCATCACCAAGCGCCCCGAGATGACCATCAAGGCCGGCGCCCGTCGCAAGCAGGATTTCCTCACCGTCCCCGATATCATCAAGATTCGCGACTACGATGGCCCGTCCAAGGTCGCCGCTGATTGGTGGATTATCATTTATCTCTGCAATGGCTCAAACCTGCGTGACCTGGCCACGCTGCGCTGGACTGAGGATGCCATCTTCGGCACGGAGTTCAGCTATGTCCGCGCCAAGATTGAGAACAGGGTGCCCGTCGTGGTCAACATCCCCATCACCGCTCCGCTTCGCGCATTGCTCAACAAGTATGCTTCCACGCCTAATCTCGGCTCACTCGTCTTCCCGCAAATCCTGCTGGAGGCCGAAACTCCCAATCAGATTAACTATCGCGTCCACGACTTCAATCGTATGATCAGGACGGGCATGAAGAACGTCTGCGAGGAGTTGAACATTCGTCCGGTCTCAGCGTCCACCGCGCGTAATTCCTATATTACTACGCTGACCTGGCACGGCATCTCTGATGCCTTCATTGATTCCATGGTCGGCCACGTCGACTCCAAGAATGTCCTCCGTGGCTACCAAGGCGTAATCAGTCCGAAGAAGAGGATGAAGCTCAACAACCTCCTCTTCAACGACCCAGAGGACGAATCCGAAGAGTAAATCTTCCTGCAAAAAAAGGGAAAGTCGCCAGGCGCGTCTTTCCCTTTTTTGTCCCCTTACTATGCAATCATCAATATGTCTAATCGTCAAAATAGTACCATTATGTTACGTGAAAAAATCTACTGTGACAGAAAGGATCTTGACGACTTTCTGTTATTGTTGCCCTCGGCAACCTTGAACAAAAGCATTTACGACACGTTGCTTGCAATCCGTGAGCCTGACCCCGAACACGACAGGCCTCACCGCCTCAATGTCCCTGCACTGCAGATCTTCAATGAGGCATACTACCAGTGCATCAAGCTGCACATCGACAAACACCCCGAAGAGGACATCTACAACAACTACTTCATCGATGCCCGCGAGAACCTCGGCAGCACCATTGCTGCAGAAATCGTTTTCTCCATCATCTTTGTCCTCTTGTCATCCATGGCAAGCCGCACCGTCAAGACTGAGAACTTTGCGCAGACCATCCGCGAGCGCCTGTCGCCCAAGTCTGCCTATTTCGGCCTGTTTGTCCCCATCGCTGAGCATTTCAATTCTATCGGCTTGGCCTTCCCTCAGACCTTCATCCCTGAGCCTATCGATGTCAAGTCGCCTGGCAAACTCAACTGGGCAAGCATCACCCACAACTACAACCCTCAGCTGGTCGCTGAGGCCGTGCTGCTGGCTCCTAATGAGGATGGCCAACATGCCATCCTCGATGCCATCGAAACGCAGTACAAGCTTTCCCATCCCTACAACGAGAACGATATCCATGACCAGTCCTTCGCTTCGCTCCGTGATGCCATCGTCGCTCGTTTCCCCAAGGATGCCCAAGGCTTCAAGAAAGAGGATTGCCTGGCCATCAATACCTCTCTCATCGCTCAGAAGGAAGAAGTAGAGAAAGCCTTCGCCGACCTATCCCGCAAGTACCGCGATTTGCTCACCGATAACCAGGAGCTGAAAAAGAACCAGTTCACCATCGATGCACTCCTTCAGATAGCCTATGAGCGAAAGACCCGCGACATCTTTCAGGTGCTGGGCATCTTCGCTGCCGGCATCTCCGACCTTCCGTCCCGCGTCAAAGCTGAGCAAGAGATAGCCGACAACACGCCCGAACCCGTTGAGCCTTACACATCCGATATCTATCTCAACCCTGAAAAAGGCATGAAGCTCGATATGGAGCGCATCATTAATGTCGCTTGGAAGCTGGGCTTTTTTGTCGACTCAAAGAACAAGCCCGCCAGAAAATATAAAGTATTCCATGCCTTCGGCTCCTTCCTGAATAGCGATTTGAGCAACTACGAATCCTCGTTGAGCGAAGGCCGTTCCCGCGCCAATTCCGACTGCGACAATGAGCTGGCCATCTTCAATGCCATGCTCAATAAGCAAAAGGAAATCAATGGTCTGTCTTCGTAGTTTTATAAAATCATTGCTTACTTGATATAGAGTTTAGGTTTTACATCCTTTTACCTCTATTTCTTTGCAACCGCATTCCAACCAGGAGTGCGGTTTCTTCTTGTGGCCACGGGAAAAACCATCCACTAACGCAAATATGTAAGACAATGATCCAACCTAACGAAATCCAAACACTCGAACAACTCCCCAAGGCGGTGTTTAAGTTGTTCCGTGAGATTGACGACGTAAAGTATCTCATCAGGAACATGATCCAACAAAACGAGCAGTCAGCCGACCGCTGGATGAATGTGGACCAGCTCATCGAGTACCTGCCTGGCAAGCCCTCAAAGCAGACTGTCTATTGTTGGGTGAACAGCGCCACCATCCCTCACCACAAGCCCAGCCAGGGCCGCCTCGCTTTCCGTAAATCGGAAATCGACAAATGGCTTGGCATCGAGACGCTGGTTTACAACAGCGACCTTGATGATGAGGATAACAAGCCGCTGCTACCCAAATCGGCCTGCGGTGCCACCATAAGCAGGAAAGGAGGCTACAAATGAAGCAGCCCGCGCATAAAGGCAAACCACTTCCAAAGCGATTGCAGAAGGTCATCCACCTCACTCATCCCAACCTCTCAGGCATCTGGCTTGACTCAGGCGATGTCATGCGCCTTCTCCATTGCAGCAAGCGCACGCTCCAGACGCTCCGCAATTGCGGCCTGCCATACTACGACGTTCATCAACGCCTCTACCTCTACAAGCTCGATGAGATTCAAGCCTACATCGAAGAACGAAAAACCATACTTTATGAAAGGGACGACCATGACTAACGACTTCTCCTATTTTCGCGCACCTATCACCAACATTGCGCCGCATTCCGCTTTCTCCTTGCTTGATGCCTACCACTACATCACTGGTGGCATCGCGAAAGAAACCACCGCTCATCTTCGCACATTGTCAGGCAAAGCACACACCATCTACAAGCAAAACTCCTTCGACTTTTGCACCTTCTCAGGCATATTCTCCACGCGTCGCAGTGGCGACTTGCTCCGCCATTCAAGCCTGGTGTGCTTCGACTTCGACCATCTTCCAGATGTCGAAGGCACCTTCAATGTGCTCCTGAAGGACAAATACTTTCCGACGTTGCTGCTCTTCCGCAGCCCGTCCGGCGACGGCCTGAAATGGGTCATCTCCATGGAACGCCAATTCCTCTGCCGTGAGCGATTCTTCCCGCTCGAAAACCAGGTTGACTACCATCCCTCATTCTTCAAGTCGGTGTCTTACTACCTCTTGAAAGAATATG
>DAIOUZ010000029.1:10647-12972 GCA_036759285.1 Candidatus Limiplasma sp.
CGCTTGCTTCCTTCCTTACGACCCCAACGCCTACATCAACGAAAAGATCTTGCAATGACACCTCCACGCAAATCCGACACCACGGCAGAAGCTGTCGAAGCATTGACTATCCTCATCGAGTCGCAAGGCGTCGACATCACGGCCAATTACTCCGACTGGCTCCGTATCGCCTTCGCTCTCATCGATGAGTTTGGCATGGATGGTGAGTCCTATTTCCACCGTATTTCAGCGTTCTATACCAACTATTCACAGGATGAGGCTTCCAAGCAGTTCAACCAATGCTATCAAAGCGCACCGCCTTCAGGGAAGTCCCGCGTCACCATCGCTACGCTCTTCTACATCGCCGCTCAGCACGGTGTTTCTCTCCCTGCGCCATGTCCCCCTCAAAGAGGGACAGGCCGCAGGTCGGGCGTGTCTCGACTCTCTTCCTCAACTCAACCAGTTGAGGAATTTGAGGAACTTGAGGAAACCGCATCGCAGCCCATGACCTTCTCCCAGGTCATCCACGACAACCTGCCGTACATCATGAAGCGCGTCATCGCTGACACGCACTCGGATGAGGATTCCGACATCCTCATCCTCGGCTCGCTTGCCGTCATATCTGCTTGCATTCCTAATGTGTACGGTGTCTACGACCGTCGGCCTGTTCATGCCAATCTCTTCCTCTTCGTCACTGCTCCGGCATCGGCTGGCAAAGGACGGCTCTCTTTGTGCCGTCATCTCGCTGAGCCAATGCACAAGTATCTCCGCGACAAGTACAAGCAGGACCTGAAGAAGTACAACGAGGAGATGGTGGTTTACAATGCCAACAAAAAGGCTTCTTTGGCCGTGCCGCCCAAAGAACCGCCATTCCTCACATTGATTATTCCTGCCAACAGCACCGCCACGGTCGTCTATCAGACTCTCTCTGAGAACGATGGTGTCGGCCTTCTGTTCGAGACAGAAGGCGACACCCTGGCCAACGCTTTCAACTCCGACCTGGGCAACTACTCCGACGGATTCAGGAAAGCGTTTCACCATGAAACGATTTCCTATCTCCGCAAGAAAGACCATGAGTATGTTGAAATCCGCAGGCCGAAGTTTTCCGCTGTGCTGTCTGGTACACGACAGCAGATCTTCAACCTCATCCCGAATGCTGAAAACGGCCTCTTCAGCCGTTTCATCTTCTATTCCATGGGAACGGAGATAGTTTGGCGTGATATGTTTCCCGCAATGGAGGGAACCATCACCGCCGATGAGCGTTTCAGTCAAATAGGGAAGGACTTCTACGCCTTCCTGAAGGATTTCCCCAAGGATGATGTCCAGTTCACGCTCAGCCACTCACAAAAGCAGCGTTTCAATGAGTTCTTCACTGAAACGCAAAGTGAGTATGCGCTCTCTTTCGGCGACGACATCGTGGCCTCTGTTCGTCGCCTTGGCCTCATCCTCTTCCGCATCGCCATGATTCTCTCGGTCCTTCGCCTGATGGATTCTCGGGGCACGGCTTCGCCGCTCTCCATGGTCAAAAAGTCGAAGGAAATCGTCTGCACCGACATCGACTTCCAGTCCGCACTTGCCATCGTCAAGGTGCTACTGCTGCATACCGTCGATGTGTTCCAATCCCTTCCTCGGCATCCCTACGAGCGCCTACAGACCAACGCCGCCAAAGGCTCGCGCCAGCTCGCCGAGGCATCACGCTCGCGCTTCCTCGATGCGTTGCCCGACACCTTCGACCGTCCCACCTACATCCAAGTTGCCGCTTCGCTCAACATCACCGACAAAACCGCTGAGCGTTACATCCGCGAGTTCTGCGCCTCTGGCCAGCTCGACCATCCATCAAATGGACAATACCTCAAAACATTATCACAAACCTAAAACACCTAACAAAATGAAAACACAAATTGTTCCTGCCCAAAACATCAAGAGCTTCATGGCCGACATGGTCGAAGCCTACAAAGACAACTACAAAACCCGTTTCGGCAAAATTGATGACCATTGCGTCGATGAGCAATTCATCAAGGATGTCTGCTACAAACGCCGCTACCTCTACATCGAAGTCGTTGAGGACGACAAGCGTCTGGGCGGCCTTATGTTGCGCTTAACAAAGAATGGCAAACGAGCCAAATTGGAGTTCATGTTTACCAAGACTGAACACCAAAACAAAGGTGTGGCCACCTTCCTTTGGAAATCATTAAAGGAATATGCCCCAGCCGCAAAGACCTGGATTGTTCAAAATCCTTACTATGACGTTAAAGCCATCCATTTCTTGGTCAACAAGTGTGGCTTCAAAATCATCGAATTAATCAACTCCTTCAATGCTCCTCAATTCTATGGCGATTATAAAGC
>DAIOUZ010000029.1:12982-14890 GCA_036759285.1 Candidatus Limiplasma sp.
CAACTCTACTTCGAGAAGAGGAGATCAAAAGTGGAGTCTGTATGAAAACCGTCATCCACATCGAAGCCTTCACTACGGCTGCGTACCGCGCCATCCGTCCCGCTCTCGTGGCCTCAATAGATGGCTACCTTGGTGTTTGCAATTCGACCTTCTCGGCCACCATCAAGCAATCCGATTATGCCTACCTCGTCGATGTGGTCAAACACGCTGCGCAAAGCGCAGGCGTTGACCACTCCGAGTACGCCATCATCAGCCTGCAGAACATCCTGAAACCGAAAAGCAATGATTGAGATCATCGACGAGGAAACTGTCAGGTCATCTGTCTGGGGAATTACTCGCTTCGTTCCAGCACCCAAGGGAAAGCAAAACGACTGGATATGCAGGCACTGCCTGTTTTATCGCTCACATTCTTTGGAAGAGTGTGAGCAAATCCCTTGCCGCTCTGATGAGCGAACAGACGGCCAAAACGGATATTTCACCATTCGGCAAGTACCTATCGAACCGCTGTTTTCCCCGGATGTCTTCAAATAGTGAAATGCCCTGCCGCCTTATCGACGAGCGGGGCATTTACATTTCACCGACCCAGGCATAACACTCAGCTACGCCATTCTTGACAACCCATCTGATAGACAAGATTTTTCCTAAGCCATCAAAAACCATGTCCTTCCTGATTTGCTCATCCGTTGGTTTTGGTAGCTTATCTTGCAAGGCTGGGTTGTCATACCATTTCCTGGACTCGCCACGCAGATACTCACTAAAGTCATTCACACGATCTGCTTTGAGGATGGCATCTATAACGCTCTCCCAATGTGCTGAAACGTAGTCTCCGACACGAGGAGCACTGAAGAAATCTGCTACAACGCAGCAATCGTCATCAATCCAGTCGTCATTTTCGATGTAAAGCCTTACTTTCATAGTGCCTACTGTTTTCCGCTTGCTGCTCTCATCGACGCGGCACGAAAAAGGGCGTAGCCTATTTCGCAACCGCTGATTCGAGGCTCTGGTAAGCCCAAGCACTACGGAAGAGAAAAGTCTACGCCCTACGGCGCAGACTTTATAACTCTTTTCCCTGTGCTTTTGAATTTACCAGATTCCGAATCAAGAAAAAGAGCCTAAAGCCCTGTGTATTTTTCGCCGCAAAGTTACGACTTTTTTCAAACTTTCCTCATTTTCCTCAAATTCCTCAACCTATCATGTTGAGGAAAAGCCATCCCTAACCCCTTTAGATATAAAAATCTAAAGATAAACCTTTATTTCTTTGTGTAAATAGCCCTAAATCCCTATCTTTGTGGCAACAAGCAGCCCTTTCAGGCTGCCTTGTAAATTTGCCAATTAGGTGACTAAAAGACAGATAACCATTTCACCACAACACCCTGTTGTTGTCAAACCCATAGAAGTGATATGACTAGTAAAACGGACCCGAAAATCGCTCAGGAAGTAAAGCTTATTTCCATCCTGGCACCAGGCGAGGCTTACACGGCCGCAGAACTTGCCGAAATGCTGGGCACGACCACGACGAGCATTTATCGTTACCTCAAATGCCTAAAACAAGGCGGCCTATCAGTCGTATATCATAACAGACGCTACAGCCTCGCTACTGAAGCCTCTAAAGACCTCACCAAGATTCTTTACTTCACCGCTGAGGAAGCCAATGTCCTGTACCAAGCCATCGACTCCATCCACGACGACACCCTCTTCAAGCAAAACCTACGCAACAAGCTCGTTGCCTTCATCGATACGATGAGCCTTCCGAAGTGCACCATAAAAACCAAAAACTCGAAGAAACCAAACGGAATTTTCCAATAATAAATAAGATAATAAAAGATACAACTACCTAATTGATAGCGGAATCTACCCGCCTACACATGGTTATGTAGTACCTTCACATGCGATTAAGATTACCCACCT
>DAIOUZ010000029.1:14900-18484 GCA_036759285.1 Candidatus Limiplasma sp.
GTTGAGCCGTTCGAGTTCACCACCAACTACGCTGAAATCTGGTGCTATGATCTTGATGACCGCAAGTGCAAAACCTTCAAGACCGCCCGCATCACCAATGTCGAGGTGTTGCCCAGTTCGTGGGAGCACGGCCATTCCCACCGCAAAGGTCTCGTCGATGTCTTCCGCATGACCGGCTACGACCGCTATCGCGTCCGTCTTCGCCTGGGCGTGATGGCCTACAGCCTGCTCATCGAGGAGTACCCGCTCGCTGAGAACGAGATTTTTCCCGTCGATGAAACACATTGGTTCCTCGATACCTTCGTCACCAACTATCGCGGCGTTGGCCGTTTCGTCATCGGCCTCGCCGACGACATCGAAATCATCGACACGCCCGAGCTTGTAAAATATGTTCAGGACTACACAAACAAACATATATCAACCTTATACTCACAACACTAGCCCTTTTTCTCCACCTATTTAATAAATAAATCAAATAAATAACCCGTTTTTCATATATTTGCACTTTCAATTCAACCATTAAAAACGCAAATATGAGTAGCATCCAAGAAATCCACGCTTTAGAGCAGCGCATCTACGACATTGTTCAAGACTTCGTTGATGGCAACTACAACGATGGCGATGTGTTGGCCATTGGTAGACGTTGTGGCAAAATCACCTTGAAGGCCGATGCTAAAGAGGCTATCAAGGTGGGCAAAACCACCGAACTTTATCCACTCAACGAACTAGTGCGGACAGGCGACGACAACGAGCTGGAACCTGACAACGATAAGATCTCGGACATTGCGAATAGTTGGCTGTTTATCGAATAAGAAGACGATGAGAATGGAAAAACAATCACACATCACCACGGTGGCCGACGTAAAGGCATTTTTCCATCACTTGGCTGATGAGCGCAAAGTCAACTTTCATCCGGATGACGACTTTGCTGATTACATCAGTGTTAAGGAGGGTACGCCCATATTCACTAAGGATGAAATCACGGTGTATAACCGCCTGATGGAAGAGTCGTTTGATGTGTGCGAGGCAGCCGGTGTCGATATTTACGAACTCGGCTTAGAAGAATTGGAAACCGTAATGAAGCCTATAGAGGCTTGAAACAACAAAATGAGTAAAACTGGAAATATGACATAGTAACAGATGAGTCTTGAACATCCTTGACAAGGCTGAAGAAGCAGAATTAGGACCTCTGGAAACACGTCAGACAGTCAAGGCAACGGATGTTCGCGCTCTCAATATGGGGCGTGGACTGGTTGTATATTGACGTAGGCTGTCCTAAGCCTTGGTAACACCAATCACATCCACGCCCTCTTTTTGAAAAGAAGAGGGCTTTTTAATTTGGGCTTATGAAAAACAGGTAAAATTATATGCGATACGGAATAGACATATTTTCTGGAGCTGGCGGACTAAGCCTTGGAGCAGAGATGGCAGGCATAAAAATAAGCACTGCTGTTGAAATCAATAAGAGCGCAGCGCAAACCTTCTTGCGTAATCATAAAGGAGCAGAAGTGGTTCAAGGCGACATCCAAAAGATAGATCCAAAGACTTTAATCAAAGACGAACAACCGGTGTTCGTTATTATGGGCGGGCCTCCGTGTCAAGGTTTTTCGATGTCAAATACAAGAACAAGGAATATGGAAAACCAGAAAAATTTCTTATTCCTGGAGTTTGTTCGGTTTGTACAAGAAATAAGGCCAGCATGGTTCGTCTTAGAAAATGTCTGGGGAATAACTAATATCAATGACGGTAAGACACGGACAATGATTGAAGACCATTTCCGTGCAATTGAAGGGTACAATAATATTTCCTCGTCAATACTTTGGGCTTCCGATTATGGTGTTCCACAGAAAAGAAATAGATTCTTTTTAGTTGGCAACAGATTGGGTATTGACTTTAAGTTTCCCGAAAAGCATACATCACCAATAACAGTAAAAGAAGCAATAGCAGATTTGCCTTCTTTGCAAAATGGAGAGATGTTAGATGAAGCAGCATATACGCAAACAATTGAAGAAGTAAGTGAATATGCACGAATGATGAGAGAGGGATCTGATAAAGCACGACAAAACTTTGTTTCTCGTAACAACGATTTGGTTATCGAACGCTATAAATATATTGGCCAAGGACAAAACGAGAACTGGCGAGCCATTCCAGACCACCTTATGCAAAACTATGCAGACAAAGGCAGGTGTCATAGTGGAATCTATAAGCGTTTGAGAGAAGACCAGCCATCAGTGGTTATCTCAAATTACAGGAAAAGCATGTTAATCCATCCATGGGAAGACAGAGGGATTTCTGTAAGAGAGGCTGCACGGCTTCAGAGCTTTCCTGACACCTTTATATTCGAGGGCTCGTTGATGCATATTCAACAACAAATTGGCAATGCGGTTCCACCGTTACTTGCCAAAGCTGTATTCCAACAAATAGTCAAACAAACCGACGAACATGAGCAAAGATAGAAAACTGGTTCCGAAAGCCTCTACTTTGATGGGCTCGCTTCGCTCAATGGGTTATTCTTTTGAGTCTGCTGTTGCTGATGTCATAGACAACAGTATTAGCTCTCATGCACAGAATATCCGAGTATTGTTTCCCACAAGTCCTATGGATGAACTAGCTTTAGGTATACTGGACGATGGGGATGGAATGTCAGAAGATGTTCTTTTTGAGGCTATGCGTTATGGCAGTTTTTCTGCTGAAGAAAAACGCGCAGAGGATGATTTAGGTCGTTTTGGAATGGGCCTTAAATCGGCCTCATTGTCCCAATGTCGTTGCCTAACAGTTGTTAGTTTTGATGGTAAAGATCTTCATGGACTTAAATGGGATTATAACTATATTCTCGAAACGAAGGATTGGCTGATTCAAGAATTGAGCATTACGGAAATATCAAATCTTCCTTATATCGAAAAACTAAAAGCTCAGTCCAAAGGAACACTGGTGGTTTGGCAAGATTTTGACGTAATATCTAAATCAAGTGGCGGCCAAGTCTACTCTACGCTGATGGACTTGCGTAATTCTTTAGAAAAAACATTGGCTCTCATTTTCCATCGTTTCCTGAATGGAGTTGGGAATACCCGCTTGCATATTTATATAAACGAGCTTGATTTAAAGCCTTTAGATCCCTTCCTTGAGCAGCATCCAAAGACTACAATAAAAAAGGAAATCAAACTGGATGTCATAGATAGTACGGGAGCCGAACGTTTGATACTTATTCGCCCGTTTATTCTACCATTTGCGACAGAATTGAAAGAAAAGGATAAGCAACTCGTTGGCGGTATAGAAAACCTGCGTTCAAAACAAGGCTTTTATATCTATCGCAATAAACGTCTTATCATTTGGGGAACATGGTTTGGAATGAAACAACGTGCTGAATTGACTAAGAACACACGTATCAGGGTTGATATTCCCAATTCTCTGGATGACATGTGGTCTATTGACATCAAGAAACAGCAAGCCGCTATCCCAAAGCAAATTTTGCAAAGATTGAAGAGATCAATTGAAGAAGCTCTTGATTTTTCGGTTCGTCAACAAACATACAGAGGACGAACTAAAAAGGTAGATGAAAACATAGATTATATTTGGGATCGAAA
>DAIOUZ010000029.1:18494-20694 GCA_036759285.1 Candidatus Limiplasma sp.
ACTACCAAATCAATCGTGAGAGTAAATTGTTCCAATTTGTTCGTGACAAAATGAGCGAAGAAGATTATGGTTATTTGGAAATGCTTCTCACTGAAATAGAGAATAATATTCCAATCCAGCAAATGTATATTGATAAAAGTAACGAAGCGATTTCGGCACCAGAAGAAACCGCTGACCGCCTTGACGATATATATCAATTAGCAGTAACCATGGCCTCAACGATGATTAAAGCTCGTGGCAATGATGTTGAAACCATAATAGAGGAATTATTTAAAGTGGAAACCTTCCATAAATATCCGCAGCTTAAAGAAAAACTTCTTGAAAACTTTGTCACCCATGATTAATGAAACACAATATACACTACTGAAGCAATTTGCCAAGAATCTGATTGATGCTGATAAAATGCGTGGCATGGTAATCCGCTATGAGGATTTAGATTCCTATATCAATCGGGCCATGCAATTATTGCAGATAGAGTGTGATAAAGAAACGACAAATCGCCTCTTTGTTGACCTTGAGTATGAGTACGCAATAGTTCATGATAGAGGTCATGTTATTTTCAATGACTATGATGAAAAAAGAGAATGGTACTCAAATTTGGAAATTCAGGATAACTTCTTTTGGTCTCGTTATAAGGATTACCTCATCAATCATACATCTATTAGTCGTACCAGTATAAATTTACTAGATGATATAACCTTACCTGATATTTTGAATTGCCTTGGTAATCCAAATGATATTCTTGAAAAACCTCGTCTTCGTCGAGGTCTCATCATTGGCGATGTTCAGTCAGGCAAGACGGCAACGTACACGGGCCTAATATGTAAAGCTGCTGATGCCGGATATAAAGTGGTCATCTTGCTTACAGGCATTACGGAAAACCTTCGTAGGCAGACCCAAGAACGCATAGATGAGGGCATTGTCGGGATTACTTTAAGGAAAGAAGGAAGAATTGAAATACGCCCTCGTGTTGGTGTTGGACTTGATAACAAGGCGATCAAAGCAATGTCTATTACCTCAACATTGAATGATTTTGTTGGCAATTCCCGCAATATTACAATGTCATTGGCTAGTAATTCCTTGGTTCTTTTTGTTGTGAAAAAGAATGTGTCTGTACTGGAACGACTTTATAATTGGCTAAAAGAACAGAATTTAGACCCAATTAAAGGTTATGTTGATGTTCCAATGTTACTTATCGACGATGAGGCAGACAACGCTTCAGTTAATACTCGTAAGGACGAGACCGATCCAACCCGTACGAACAAGCTTATCCGTCAGGTATGCAATCTTTTCATGAATGCAACCTACGTGGGATTCACTGCAACGCCTTTTGCTAATGTGTTCATCGACCCTGATTCGGTAAACGATATGCAACACGCCGATTTATTCCCTGAACATTTTATCTATGCTTTGGAAGCTCCTTCTAATTATGTCGGAGCTGATAAGATATTCTATCCTGAAGGTCAATATTTCAGAAATCTACGTTTCATCACAGATATAACAGAATACGATTATTCTTCTGAAGAATATCGTGACCTCTGTAGATTAAACCCAGAATTGCTCAACACTGGTCCATTCTACTATAAGCACAAAAAGGAATGGGACGGTATACTACCTGATTCACTTCGCGAAGCAATTATCTGCTTCTGCTTGGCCAATGCTATTCGTGATGCACGAGGACAAGGGAAAGAACCTCGTAGTATGTTGGTGAACATGTCACGTTTTATCCATGTCCAAAAAGTGATTACAGAGCAAGTCGCTAAATGGTTTGAAGATATCTATAGCGATGTGCGTATCAATTTCAATGATGACCCACGTAAGAATCAGAAATTGCCATTGTACAATGAAATGCGCACTATTTGGGATAAGCATTTTGGTCACGTCGGAGATGTTACTTTTGATAGAATATCCACAAAAGCAACACTCTTAAAAGCGATGGAGAAGATTGAAGTGAAGATGGTTAATGGATCCAAGCAAAGTGCTTCACTTAATTATAAAGAAAACCCATCTCTCCGTGTAATTGCCGTAGGTGGCCTGGCTCTGTCAAGAGGATTAACGCTAGAAGGTTTAATGGTTAGTTATTTCTATCGAAATACAGCAACATTCGATGTGCTGATGCAGATGGGCCGATGGTTCGGTTATCGACATGGTTACGAAGACATCTTCCAGATCTGGACAAGTCACACCAGCGCAATGTGGT
>DAIOUZ010000029.1:20704-21034 GCA_036759285.1 Candidatus Limiplasma sp.
AAAAAATGACATTCGGGAAATGTTTGACCAACGACTTACCCCAAAAGATTTCGGTATCAAGGTCAGAGACAATTGTGATGAGTTGCAAATTACCGCTTATAATAAGATGCGTACCGCGGTTAGCAAGGATATGTTATACACATTCTACGGCAATATCTTTGACACTCCTTATATCACATCTAATGTAGAACACAATAAGATAAATTCACAAAAGGTAAAAGAACTGGCATCACAATTATTTGCACAAAGCTATCCGTTAAAATACGCTGATTTTAAGAAAGCAGGTAAAGATGTAAGAGATGTTACAGACGGCAGCTCTCGTTACTTTGC
>DAIOUZ010000029.1:21044-22125 GCA_036759285.1 Candidatus Limiplasma sp.
ACCGAAAAGCATTGTGGTTGAATTCCTGCGAGGTATTAAATACTCTATGGCCAATCCTCGTTTTGACGCGAAGAACATTATAAAGTTTTTAGAAGACCCTGAGACAGAAGGGATGGAATTATGGGATATTGTATTTGAAAGTGGTAAAGCAGAAGAAAACTATGATGTGGAAGGCTTACGAATGGTGAAATGCATGAAGCGTTCCATCTGTAGCACAAATCGAAATATTATTCAACTTAGTACCCGTCGTCGTGTCTTGACAGGTAGCATGGAAGGTAAATTTGCGCTTACAGGTGGAGAAATTGCAGAAGCAGAACAAGCACAACGTAAACAATGGGAATTAGACGGCGAAAACAGTAAAGATAGAGATATTCCTTTAAAAGCCTACTTCAAGTTCTTGCCTCATCGGAAGCCGATATTGGTCATAATGTTCATAAAACCAAACAAACCAGAAGGCGATGAGGACAAACTGCTTCAAACCTTCAGAGAGGATCTAGGCCAAGATTGTATTGTAGCTTTTGCGGTCGGATGTCCTGGAGTAAAGGAAGAAGGTAAAGCCGTAAAATACCAAGTCAATAAAATATTCCAACAACTTAACATAGAGGGCGAAGAGCCCGAGGAGGAAGATGATGAAGAATAATGAAATATACCAGACCTTCCGGGAAGAATTTCCAAGTCGTCACTTTATTCGCTTCGGTGAGAACCGACATTTAAGTCTTTATATCGGCCGTGATGATGATGCTAGATATTCATTTGATTTTAGAGGTAAATACAAACCGATCAAAATCTCCAGCTCAGACTTTATTGCAGTAGAGCAATACAGAGAAGATGATTTATTCACGTTGCGCTTTTCTTTAAGAGATAGTGATTTGCTGGAGTATTTTTGCACTTTTTGTCAAGACCTTCTGGATTCAGTTAGAGTAACAAATGATGACGAATCAGCCTATCAAACTCTACGCTCTCGTTATTATTCATGGCGGCAACTCTTCCGCCCTGATAATGGTCGAATGACGGAAGTGGAAATAATGGGGCTGATAGGTGAGCTGCTCTTTTTAAGAGACCACATGATACCAGAAAGGGG
>DAIOUZ010000030.1:0-6021 GCA_036759285.1 Candidatus Limiplasma sp.
GCAACGAGAGCGTCGTGAAAGGCCAGAAGTTGGTCAACGTCGTGGACGGCTTGATACACGCCGACGTACACGGTGGTAGTAATGCCGTCCCTTCCAACGAAGCAGCTTGGGCACATGCTGGTCTGAAGACGGTGAACATCCGTGGCGGTCATGTGATGGGTGATGTGTATGGCTGTAGCCACAGCTCCAACGACGGTGTGGTGGCTCAAGGCGGAGAAAGTGCTAAAAAATGGACGTCCTTCGTTAACATCAACGGCGGCACCATCGATGGCAATGTGCATGGCGCAGGCTATGCAGGCTTGGTGAACGGATCGGTGTGCGTCAACATCGGTAAAGACGCCATCTTGAATGCCCCCAACCATACATATAATGTGAACTACAACAAACCTCATACGGGAAGTTGGGGTCAGACCGGAATAACCCCTGTGGAGCCTACGGTCTCCAAACTCGTCATTGGTGGTTCAGTATATGGCGGCTCCGTCTTCTACGGTACCCAAACTGAAAATGACTGGCTTGACTATGATTTGACTGGCTACTCCCTCATCTTCATCGATGGCACGGGCTACAATACTACTGATGGGGAAACTGCCACTAACTATATGAACATTGGCGGCGGTCTCTTTGGCAGCGGCACCCATACCGAATCGGGTGCGTTGGGTCGTCACATCCTCCTGAAGGAATACGGTACCCGCACACCCGCTGGTAACGGTGAAATGACATCGGCTACCCGCACGCTTACTACCATCCAGCGTGCCGGCAACGTCATCATCGACCATGCCAACGTGAACCTGAGCGGCCTTACCGACATCAGCAGCACGACCAACGTGAATAAATACGGTGTGATGCGTGTGAGCGATACCCTCGCTGTCATCAACGCGAGTAGTATCGTTTTGGGCAGTGCCACCCAAGGTGGATATGCCCACATGGACTCCATCTACACGGTGCAGAGCTTGAACCTGGCCAGCAGTACGGCCTCCATCTACAACCATAATCTCAACGAGTTGAATAAGCATAGTTGGTATTGGCTGGGTATCAAGGATGAAGACAATGCTGCAAAGCTTTACAACATCAATGGCACAGGCGAAAACGCCCAAGTGGTTGGCAACGCCCTGACCTATGCGCAAGAGAATGTCGTCCTTTACAACGACACCTCGAAGCTGTGGGTGCGTTATCATGATATGAAAGATGACGACACCGAATACAAGCAGTATTACGGAGAACTGCTCGGCTTCTTCCGCATGAGAGGCGACTACTATCATCCAACGTTAAAAGATGATGAGAGTTTTGCCTACGCCCGTCCGAAGATTACTAACGACCATGAATTTGATGACGACAACGAAGCGGATGGCGGCTGGCTAAGCTACAACACGGGATTCAACTACTTTACGGATTTGGGCTACGAATTCACCCATACCCAACAGTATCCTTACATTAATGTGCTTGATTACACGCGTGGTGATCGTGAGGATTATCGTATGTGGGTTGATAAAAGTCGCAAAAGACGCTGGTATGTTGACGGCACACGTGGCTGGGGTAGGGATGACAAGAAGAAGTATAGGGACCAAGCGGGCCTCTTCCCCGACAAACCTAAAAAGACCCTCTACGGAAAGGATGCTGACAACAAAGGTACAGGTATCGTCAACGAGGAGTATACCGCTGGTGATCAGTTATATCTTAACTATTCTCACAAAGAAGACGTCATTTATGTCGTCGGTGCTCTCTCGGCTGCAGACGAGAAGGAAATGTTGAGAGACTCCACATACCTTGATGACCAGAAGCGTTACCCGCTGAAGCTCTACCGTTATCCTGGTGGCCACCCGATGAGCAACGACTCCATCGACTTTGGTGGTCGAAAGACCCCCGTTTGGGGTGTGCCTAATGGCAATGAGGTCGAATATAAGTTGACTCATGCCGGTCCTGGTGCCAACTACGGAGCCATGCTCAATGTGCAAGCCGGTGCACAAATTGAAATGCGCGGCGTTGAGATGGACGGTTTGTATGCCTTTGATGATGATGACAAGGAGCTTCACATGATTCCTACCGACTATGTAGCCGACAGCATCAACTTCCACCAAGATCAAGTCACTATGCCTCTGGCCGTGACCCATGAGAATTCGATGCTTGGCCTCAGAAAATTCACCGTGTTGAAGCGCGGCTACAACAGCACGAATGCCGATGTTTGGTACACGGATTCTGACTACAAGCCTGCTGCAGGTGTCTATCACGGCGGTGCCATCTTCGTGGATTCGTTGGCCATAGTGAACGTGTATGGCTTGGATTCCATCACCATTGTGGACAACAAGCAATACCTGAAGATTGGAGATGAGGATGCGGATGTCATTGAGAGCAATGTCTACCTGCCCACCTTCGTTACACACCTTTACATCCGTGAAGCTGTGGCTCCTAAGACCAGAATCGGTGTGACGAGCCCGAAGCGAAACAAGGAGTCGAACTATGTGTACAACACCTTCTCGCCTGTAGCGGAAGTCGATGTGTCACCAGCGCAAAACAATCAAATTGCTCACGATGTATGGACGAATAACAACTTCTATGATGATTTGAATTGGTTCTTTGTCAACGGACATAGCGACCAGGATGAATCAACCAAGAGAACCACCTATTTCGAGAACTTTAGTGGTGACCCGAGCAACACAGTGTATTTCGGCTGGACTTGGGCCAATGTGGTGAGAAAAATGCCTGAAAACGGATATGTGGTATCGGGCACCAATATCTCAATCTCATCCGAATATGGTCTGGCTTGGCTCATCAGTGAGGTGAATGGCATGAATAGACAGCCGGCAAGTAGCCTTGAAGGTAAGACAGTAAGTCTCGCTACTGCCCAAACAGGAGACATCAAGGACATCTACGACATGCAACAGTATGTCTGGGTGCCAGTTGGTGATCCGAGTAAAGCGTCGTTTGCTGGTACTTTCGATGGCAACGGCCACCTCCTCACCAATCTCTATGTCGAATACCTTGGCAAGGGTGATAAAAAATACAAACTCAACGACTATGGTATGTTTGGCAGTGTTAGCGGTAAAGTTGATCGCACCTTCTTGGTGAGCGGCGAGATTCGTCCTATGCATACCATCGACATCGACGAGGAGGAAACAGAGACCTACAATATCGGTGGTTTGGTCGGCATCCTTGAGGGCAACAACGCCATGGTCTCTAACAGTGAAGCTGCCATGGAGATCATCGGCACGCAAAAGGAAGACTTGAACATTGTCGCTGGCGGTTTGGTCGGACAGATAACCTCAGGCGAGGTCCACTCGTCGATGGCTGCGTCTGACGTGACCATGGGTGCTCATTCTACGATGGGTGGTCTGGTGGGTAAAGCCACATCGGGTAAGATCAACAACTCGTTCGTCCATGCGGGTTTGAGCATTGATGGCACTGCTACAGATGATGTTGTCATTGGAGGTCTGTTAGGTGAAAACGGGTCGGCGACGATGAAGAACTGTTATGTGGCTTCGATTACTCCTGAGAACATTGGTGAATCGGTCTATGACAGTATCGTAGGTGTCAACCCGACAAATAATATCAGCAATGTCGACTACTGTTATGTGATGACGAGATACCAAGGCACACGAGTTGGTGACCATTGTGGCTATTATGCCCCTGTCATCACGTCCGACGAGCTTGGCTATATGTATGCCGACAACAGGGTGAAGGTTGGCAACAGTATCGATACTACCATGTTCGTGCTGTTGAATGCATGGGTGGACGATAACAACACGAATCATAAATATGCCCGTTGGGCACGTCCAGGTTTGTCGGAGATCAACGGCGACCTACCTGTGTTGTTGCTGAGCGAGTTCGACGGCAACCTCGTTCACCAGGGTGGCTTCCGCAGCATGGGAACCTATTTGGGTAATTCCGTCTTCCAATATGGTGGCCCTGCCCGTGATCGCGTTGAAGTGGATGCTGCACTGGCTCGCACTAGAGCAATCCCTTCCGACGAAGACTACTTGTTCATTTATGGCGACGTGAATGAAGTCAATGTTGAATTGGATAAAATCACCCAAGGCAAGGTGAGCATCTACGAACATGCGGCGATTTTGTCGGCGGGCAGTTTGTCGGAATACAACTCCACATACGTAGGCGTCACTTTCGACAACTCACGTAGACATGCGCTGTCAACCCCTGGCGTGAATGGATTGGGAATGCAAGACTTGCCGCGTGACTGGCACATGTTCTCCACTCCATTGAGCAATGTTCCGTTGGGATTTGATTATGTATTTATTGATGATAATAATACTCATGTGAATACTAATGTAAATACTTACGTTGCTGATACGTACTACAACAATGACAGGTATTACAACAGCCCATGGAAAAATATGGACACTGAGTTTACTTGGCTCAATGGTGGTAATAAGGGAGACAAGCGTTATTGGATGAAGGAGTATATTGATGCCGATGGCTATTTCCCAACCCAGCGTGGAGCCTTGTTCAGTGATTCAAATAATAATCCTCTTCAAAGTGAAATTGAGAATCTGTTTATCGAAGGTAGCGACGAATTCCCAGGTTACGATGAAAATAATAATCCGCGGAACCGCTATCCTTACGGAATGGACTTCTTCACTTGGTACGAGCCTCAATACCATTGGGTCAACTTCAAGCGTAACGGTCCCAACCACTGGCATAGTGATGAGCCTCACGAACATTTGGAGTACTTTGGCAGTGCAAAGAATGTTAATGAAGAGACGCTCATCAAGGGTAGGGGCTATATGGCAGCCATCTCCATCCCGACCTTCTTGCAGAGCCACGGTGCACTCAACTCGGAGGTTGCATCTATCAAACTCACGAATGAGGGAGCCTACTGTACTGGTTGGAATCTGGTGGGTAATCCGTTCCATGGCTATTTAGACTTTAATAAATTTGCTAACGATAATAACCTTGGAATCGATGCATTCTATTATATATATGATGCTGATGGTTACACCCCGGGTGCTCCTGAAAGTGCATTCCTTGTATATCCGAGAGAAGGGTCAAAGAATGGCGCATACGCGGGACAGTATTTGCATCCACACCAAGCCTTCTTCGTATTGTCAAAGTCTGATGGTGAAAATTTGAAATTCTACGAGACAACGATTGTGTCGAGATCAAATTTGGGTGAATTAGGAAACGATGGCCATTTCCGTGGTGACGATTGGCATCCTGAGTATCCTTTGGTCAACCTCTTCCTGAGCAGTGACCAGGGTTGCAGCGACATCACTGTAATCGAGTTCGAACGTCCTGAATGGGGCGGTGCGATGAAGTTGCCTGAGTTGCGCAATGGCAATGGTATGTTCTATGGCTACCATGACCATGAGAAATATGCGGCGCTCTTCGCCAAGGAGGGTACACAACGCGTGCCGTTGTGGTTCGAGGCCAAGGAGGACGATTTCTACACGATAAAGTGGAACACGGCCAACGGTGACTTCTCTTCACTCTATTTGATAGACAACCTCAAGGGCATCCAATACGACATGCTAGCCAACGATGCTTACACCTTTGAAGGCCATAAAAATGACTACTATTCGCGCTTCTATATCGTCTTTAATGTGACCGACGTGGAAGAGTATACAGAACACTCATTCGTCTTCTTCGATGGTTCGCAGTGGGTGGTGACAGGCGAAGGCGAGCTTGACTTCATAGACTTGCAAGGCCGCGTCTTGTGGCATGGCAAGCTATCAGGCGGACAAAGCCGTCTGAGCTTCCCTGTCGTGGCGAAAGGTATGTACTTGCTGCGGTTGGTCAATTCGAACGAGACCAAAGTTCAAAAGATTATCGTAGAATGATTCAACAACAAGGGGCTTTAAAGATGAAGAACAAGATGAATAATACGATAAAGAGATTCATAACAGTAATTGGTTTGCTGCTTGTTTTGTTTGGTCCAGTTCAAGCCCAAGTGTTTATTATGGACGAAGACGTAGAGGGGAACATAAGAATAAAAGATTCTGAATTTACGGTACCTGTTCCTTATCAGGGAACCGATTTGGATGAGTACCTTCCCCTTGGCGACGGAGTCTTGTT
>DAIOUZ010000030.1:6093-7160 GCA_036759285.1 Candidatus Limiplasma sp.
AAGGGAAGAAATCGGAAGGTTGAAAAAAATCCCGTTTCCAGTTAAAAAAAGTGAGTGCAAGTATATTTTTCTTATATTTGCACTTTCTTTATGTCTTGACCCGAAAAAAACGACATAATTCAAAACGATTTGAATATGGAAATAAAAAGAGTGTTTGACCTTCTCGACAATTATGTGGAGAAGTATCCCAACCAGCAAGTGGCCCTCGCTGGAAAAAAGAACGGCCAATGGGTTAATTATAGCTCCCAATCTTATAAGGAACATACCGATGCCTTGAGTTATGCCCTCATTGAGTTGGGCATCGAGAAAGGCGACAAGGTCGCCATGATATTGACCAACCGCCCCGAATGGAACATGCTCGATATGGCCATCAGCCAAATTGGTGCCATTAACGTGCCGGTCTATCCCACCATCAGTGAGGAAGACTACCGATATATCCTTGCCGACTGTGATGCCAAGATGGTCATCATCGACGGCCTCTCCGTGATGAACAAGGTGACCAACATCCTGCCGGATGCCCCCAACGTGAAGTTGGTCTACACCATGGTCGACCGCGATAAATATCCTTATTTCGACCAATTGCTCCAACTGGGCAAGGACCATCCCCATGCCGAGGAACTGGAAGTTCGCAAGGCCTCTGTCGATGAGATGGAGTGTGCCACCATCATCTATACCTCGGGTACCACAGGCACTCCCAAGGGCGTGATGCTTTCGCACCACAACTTGATGAACCAGTTCCCCAATTTCCACTATACCATTAGCGATACATCCAACAAGGCCTTTAGTTTCCTGCCGGTGTGCCATGCCTATGAGCGTGCGCTGAATTATTGCTATCAGTATCGCGGCATGTCGATTTACTATGCCGAGAGTCTGGGTACTATCGCCAGCGACATGCGTGAGATTCATCCCACAATGATGTGCGCTGTGCCGCGTGTGCTGGAACGTTTCTATGATGCCATCTACCAGTCGGGCAAGAAACAGAAAGGCATCGCCAAAACCATCTTCTTCTTTTAATTCAAATTCATTAAGATTTTTATAGTTCTTGGCCTTGCATCCCCAGTTCTTGA
>DAIOUZ010000030.1:7170-17411 GCA_036759285.1 Candidatus Limiplasma sp.
CGCAATTGGTTCTATGACAAAAAACTGGCCCTTGCCGATAAGTTGGTCTATAGTAAAATCAGAGCTAACATCGGTGCCGATAACTTCGACATCATCGTGTCGGGTGCCGCTGCCATCTCACAGAAGATTGCAGGCTTCTTCTCGGCCATCAAGATGCCGGTGTTTGAAGGCTATGGTTTGACTGAGACTTCCCCTGTAATCACCGTGAGCAACCGCAGTCAGCATGGCCGCGAAGTGGGCTATGTGGGTCAGCCGTTGCCTGGCACTGAAGTGAAAATTGCCGACAGTGGTGAAATCCTTTGCCGTGGCCACAACGTGATGATGGGCTACTACAAGCATCCCGAACTGACAAAGGAAGTCATCGACGAGGAGGGTTGGTTCCACACTGGCGACATGGGCGAACTTAACCAATACAACCAACTGAAGATTACAGGCCGTATCAAGAGTCTCTTCAAGACTTCGGGCGGCAAGTACATCAATCCCGATGTTATCGAAGCCAAGTTCGCTTCGTCCAAGTTGATTGAGCAGGTTTTGGTAGTGGGCGAGAACCAGAAGTTTGCCGGCGCCCTTATCATCCCGAGCTTCACCGACCTCAAGGCTTGGTGCGCCGAGGAGAAGATTCCTTACACCACGAATCAGGAGATGATCCAAAACCCGGAGGTTATAAAGCTTTATGCCAAGGAAGTGAACGATTTGAACAAGGGCTTGGGCGAGACCGAGAAAGTCAAGAAGCAAGTGTTGCTGGCCGACGAATGGAGCATCGCCAACGGTATGCTGACGCCGACGTTGAAAGCAAAACGCAAGGTGATTACCAACAAGTACAAGGACGTTATCGAAAAGATGTTCGCCTGATTATTTTTGCTTACCTTTGCAGCCTCATTTTAGGATATGCGATTTCTCTATCCCAATATGCTATGGGGCTTGCTCGCCCTATTGATTCCGATTGTCATCCACCTGTTCAATTTCAGGCGGCATAAGTTGGTGTATTTCAGCAATACAGCTGTGTTGCGCTCCATCCAGCAGGAGAATGCCAAGACAAGGAAATTGAAGTATCTGGTGACATTGCTGTTGCGCTGTCTTTTTATAGCGGCGTTGGTGTTGGCTTTTGCTTTCCCGTATCGTCCAGAGAAACAGTTGAATGTCAATACTGCTGACAATCTCATCGGCATCTATATCGACAACTCGATGAGCATGATGGGTCAGTCGCAGCGCACCACTTTGATTGAGGATGCGCGGCAGTCGGCGCGGGATTTGGTGCACAAGCTCAATCCCTCCAACCGTTACCTGCTGATGACCAACAGCTTCGAGATTCAGAACGAATTCCCGATGAACCAAGAGGAGATGCTCGACCAGCTCGACCGTATGAATCCCGATGGCGCGCCTGTGCCGATGGGCGAGGTGATGGACCGTTTCGAGATGCTGGCCAAACAGCATGGTTTTTCGTCTTCAACGCTTTTCGTCTATTCTGATTTCCAGAGGAATACTTTTGATTTGTCGGCAGCCAAGGCCGATACGACCATGCAAGTGGTGGTGGTGCCGATGACACCTGAGTTCAAGACCAACCTTTATATTGATTCTGTTTGGTTGGCTTCACCCGTGGTACAGCCTGGCCTGACCAACGACCTCAATGTGCGCGTCGTCAACCAAGGCGACAAGGAGGTGAAAGGCTTGCCCATCACCTTCAACATGAATGGCACAATGGCAGCTTCCACGACCGTCGATTTGGAGAAAAACGGCACACAGGAAGTCGTCATGCAGTTTGTGGTGGACGGTACTGGCGACCAACGTTGCAGCGTGTCGCTGAACGACCATCCCATTACCTTCGATGATACTTATGACTTTGTTTTGGGTGTGAGACCAAGCCTCTCTGTGATAGAGTTGGGTAGTGAAGCCACAAGCTGTGCCTTGTTGTTTGAGGACGACGAGCAGTTCCGCTACACGCTGATGGAGCCCTCGCGCTTCGATTTGGACCAACTCACCAAAGCCCAATTCATCATCGTAAACGAGACCGCCAACCTTAATGAGACCTTGCAGCAGACACTGCTGAATTGTGTCGCCGACGGCGCAGCCCTATTGGTGTTTCCCTCGAAATCAGACCCGAAGAATGATGCTTATCTGTTGAATAAGTTGGGCCTCTCGGTCATGGAACTCGACACCAACACCACGGTAGCACAGGACTTGGCCTTGCGGCATGAGTTCTTCAGCGATGTCATCCTCGACATGCCCCAACACGCCGACCTGCCCAAGGTGAAGAAACACCTGCGCATGAGAAGCAACGGCATACCTAACACTTTGCTCATCTTGCAGAACGGCGACCCGATGCTGTTTTCCGAGACGGTGGGGCAGGGGCAGGCTTTCGTCATGACCACTGCCTTAGACACGAAGTGGAGCGACCTTGCTGACCATTCGATTTTTGTCCCGATGATGGTTAAGATGGCTTTGCTGGGCGGGCAGTTGAACAAGCTTTCCTACACAATAGGTCGGGATAAGATGCTGGTATTGAAAGATATGAGCCTTGAAGGCGACCATCGTTTCCTCTTTGCCAATGCCGATCGTAGTTTCGAGCAGATGCCTGCCTCGGAGGTGAGGAACGGCAAGGTATATCTCTATCTGAACGACAACCTGCCCGTTGCGGGCTTCTATGATCTGTTGGTCAACGACAGCATCAACCGTGTAACGGCTTGGAACGAAAGCCGCGTGGAGTCTAGGATGGACTTCTTGGACCGTGACGAGGTGGGTAAAGTCTTTGGCAAAGCAGGCTTTGATGTGGCAGCCGTCCTCGACACTTCCGATTTCGCCACCGCCGACCTAGTAGAAGCCATGGCGCATCAGTCTTCGCAATGGAAGCTCTTTGCTTTGATAGCCTTGTTGGCTTTGCTGGGAGAGATTGCCGTGTTGAGATTTTGGAAGTAACCAACGAAAGATGAAGAAACAAAAAGGCCATCCTTGACGCAATGTCGAGGATGGCCTTCTTTTGTTTGATGCTCAAACTATCAATATCCAAAAATCTCCTCAGTGCTCACGCGCTTGACGGGACCTAACTCCTGAATGGCCTTCATGTCGAGTTCTTTCTCGTCGCCGAGGATGATATAACGGTAAGGCTTGTTAGCCATCTGTTCCTTCTCAAACTTCACGATGTCTTGCAGAGTGACGTTGGGCAAGGCATTGTAGATGCGCTCGTTGATGTCGTAGTCGATGCCTTTCATTTGGGCGTTCAGCCAAGCGTTGATGAGACCGTACTTGGTGGTGCGCTGACTGGCCAGACGTTTGGTGAGGGCTTCCTTGGCGATGCCAAAGGCCTGCTCGCTTTCGGGCATTTCGTTGAGGATTTCAAGGAAATGACCGACAGCGTCCATCATCTTGTCATTTTGGGTGATGATATGGGTGAAGAAATACTCGGGCTGGCCTTCGTAATCAGGCTCCATGTATGCAGCGTAGGCATTGTAGGCCAAACCACGGGCTTCACGCATCTCTTGGAACACGATGGTATTCATTCCTCCGCCGTAGTATTCATTGAACACAGCCTTCACGGCCGCCTCGTCAGCATTCCATGGACGTTGTTCATTGTGGACCATGCGCATGTAGATGTTCTTGGCATCATAAGGTGCGATGACGATTTCGTTTTCGGGGGTGGGTTGCAACTCGTAGTGTTTGCCTTCCGGAACGTCTTGCAGTTCGGCCACGGTCTTGTGGTTCTCGGTAACGGCAGAGGCCATCTCTTTTTCACCCATCGGGCCGTAATACAATACGGTATGCTTATAGTTCTTGAGGTTCTTCAACAGGTCGAGCAGTTCTTGCGGGTCAAGTTGGCGGATTTGCTCGGGCGAAAGCTGGTTACGCATGGGGTTGTAAGGGCCGTAAAGTCCGTACTGTACCAAGGCGTTGAAGTTGCTACGCTGGTTCAGTTTGGCATCCATTCTGGATTTCTCTAACTGTTGGACACACATCTCAGCCACCATCGGGTCGGCCTGAGCGTTTTGCATCACGTTTTCAAGCAAAGCCAAGGCTTCGGGCATGTTCTCACCCAAGCCAAGCAAGGTCACAGTGATGTTTCTGGAACCAACGTTAATGTAATATTCGCAGGCCAATTTGTAGAACTGTTGCTTGATCTGCTCGTTGGTGAGTTGGTCGGTGCCAAGGTATTCAAGATATTGGCTAGCCACGTCATATCTCAAGTCTGACTCGTCGCCAAACTCGTAACGGAAAGCGAGGATGAAACGCCCGTTTTCCTTGTTCTGCACGTAAATGTATGGCAGGTTGGACTCTGTAGTGCCAAAAGTTAGGTCTTTCTTGAAGTCAACGAAACGAGGCTCGATAGGCTCGACCTCGGTGTTCTGGATTTCGGTCACGAAGTCGCTGACAAGGTCGCGGTTGGTTGGGATGGGAGTAATGGCAGGCTTGTCGATTTTCTTTTGGTTTTCATCCATGCCTTGACGTTTGTAAACCACCACATAGTTATCGTTGAAGTGCTTGTTGGCGAAGGCCACGATTTGCTCCTTGGTCATGCCCGAGATGCGATCGAGATAGCCCACGTTTTGTTCCCAAGACCTTTCAAGAATAAAGGTGTTTACGAACATGTTGGCGCGAGCCATATTGCTTTCGTAGGAATTGTATTCGTTGAGTTTGGTGTTGTTGATGACCGAAGGTAACAAATCATCGGAGAAATCGCCTTTCTTCAGCTTTTCGATTTCGGCGAGCAGCAGATCCTTGGCTTCTTCGAGGGTTTGTCCAGGGCGCGGTGAACCACCTAGGATGAAACTCGCATAATCGCGGTTGGTGTTTGAACCGCCCCAAGCATAAAGCATTGCCATCTGCTGATTGATGTCGAGGTCGATGAGACCGGCAGTGCCGTTGCTGAGCATGCCACCAATCATCTCAAGGGTGTCAATTTGCAGCGAGTTGCCACGGTCGAAGCGCCAGCCAATCATGATGTTTTCAGCCTCCAAGCCATAAACAGTGGTGTCTTTGGGCGCGGTGATGGGTGCCAAAGCGGGGAACTCGGGTTGCTTCACGTCTTCGCCGGGTTGCCATTGACCGAAATACTTGTCGATGATGGCGATGACCTTGTCAGGGTCGAAATCGCCAGCCATGCAGATGGCGACATTGTTCGGACGGTACCACTTGTTGAAGTAGTTCTTGATATTGGTGATGCTAGGATTCTTCAGGTGCTCCTGAGTGCCAATGGTGGTCTGAGTACCGTAGGGGTGCGTGGGGTAGAGCATAGCACTCAAGGCTTCCCAGGCTTTGCGGCTGTCCTGAGCGATGCCGATGTTGTACTCCTCATAGACGGCCTCCAGCTCGGTGTGGAAGCCACGAATGACCATGTTCTGGAAACGGTCGGCTTGGATCTTGGCCCAGTTCTCGACTTCGTTAGAGGGGATGTCCTCGGTGTAGCAGGTCACGTCTTCAGAGGTGTAGGCGTTGGTGCCTTCTGCACCGATGGCCGACATGAGCTTGTCGTACTCGTTAGGAATGAAATACTGCGCAGCTAGTTGGCTCACCGAGTCGATTTCATGATAAGCGATGCGGCGCTCCTCAGGGTCGGTGAGGGTGCGGTACTTCTCGTAGCGCGCCTCGATGTCATCGAGGAGTACTTTTTCGGCTTCGGCGTCGGTGGTGCCGAAATGGGTGGTGCCTTTGAACATCAGATGCTCCAGATAGTGAGCCAAACCGGTGGTCTCGGAGGGGTCGTTCTTCGAACCCGTACGCACCGCGATGTAGGTCTGGATGCGGGGCTCTTCCTTGTTGACACTTAAGTAAACGGTCAGGCCGTTGTCGAGCGTGTAGATGCGGGCTTCGGTGAGGTCGCCCTTCACGGTTTCATACTTGTACTTGCTTTCTTCTTTTTTCTTGCACGAAGCAAAAAGCATAACGAAGGCTACGCCAATCAGCAATAGCTTCGTCGAAAAATTGTTAATGCTTTTCATTATTGATAATAATTTAATTAGTTGATATTCAGTTTGTTTTGAAGAATAGATTTGTTCTTGTCACCAACAACAAGATTGAAATTACTGCAAAATTAGGAAAAATAGTTGTCAATTAATATGAATAGGAATAAAAGGATGGTTTTATTTGCCATCAACAAAAGCGAAATCGTGTTAAAGTAGGGTGATTTGAATCGGACGTTTTTCTCTATTGGAAATATTTTATTGAAGTCACAATCGGATTTTTTCTTATTTTTGCAAACTTTAGAAAGCCCCCACAATGGATATCGAAGACAAGACCGAATTGGAAAACGAAGACACACTGGACGAGCAGCCGATAGACGAGACTTTTGAGGGTGTGGAAGACGCTCAGGCTCAGGAAGATGAATACCATGTCATACCGCTGAAAGGCATGTTTGAGAATTGGTTCCTCGACTATGCCTCGTATGTCATCCTTGAACGTGCTGTGCCTGCCATCGAGGACGGCCTGAAGCCTGTGCAACGTCGTATCCTGCACTCTATGGATGAACTCGACGACGGACGTTTCAATAAGGTGGCCAACATCGTGGGTAACACGATGAAATACCACCCGCATGGCGATGCCTCTATTGGTGATGCCCTCGTGCAACTGGCGCAGAAAGACCTGCTGATGGATACGCAAGGTAACTTCGGCAACATCCTCACAGGTGACGATGCCGCCGCCCCGCGTTACATCGAGGCGCGTCTTTCGAAGTTCGCCAAAGAAGTCGTCTTCAACCATAAGACAACGGACTGGACCCGTTCCTATGACAACCGTAATGCCGAGCCTGTTTCGTTGCCGGTGAAGTTCCCATTGCTATTGGCACAAGGTACCGAAGGCATTGCCGTGGGTCTGGCTTCCAAGTTTTTGCCGCATAACTTCAACGAACTGATAGATGCTTCCGTCGCCTACCTTCGCGATGAGCCATTCACGCTCTATCCTGACTTTCCGACGGGTGGCTTGATGGATGTGACCAACTACAACGACGGTCTTCGTGGTGGTAAAGTACGCATCCGTGCACGCATCAGCCAACAGGATAAGAAAACGCTTGTTATCAGCGAAATACCCTACGGCACCACCACAGGCAGCGTCATCGACAGCATCGTGAAGTGCAACGACAAGGGTAAGATCAAGATTAAGAAAATCGACGACAACACCGCGGAGCAGTGTGAAATCGTGATTTACCTGAATCCTGGTGTTTCGCCCGACCAGACCATCGATGCACTCTATGCCTTCACCGATTGCGAAGTGTCGATTTCGCCTAATGCCTGCGTTATCGTCAACCAACATCCGGCCTTCATGGGTGTGAGCGAAATCCTGAAACTCAGCACCGACCGCACGATGGAACTGCTCAGTCTCGAGCTCCGCATCCTGATTGACGAGTTGGAAAACAGCTGGCATTGGGTTTCGTTGGAAAAGATCTTCTTCGAGAAAGGCATCTATAAGGAACTGGAAAACAAGGACTACGAGACTTGGGACGACCAACTTACGGGCATTGAACGCCGCTTTGACAAGTACCGCAAGCTGCTGAAACGCGAGATTACCCGCGAGGATGTGGAGAAATTGTGTGAAAAACCTGTCCGTAAGATCTCGAAATTCGATATCAAGAAGGCTGACGAGCAGTTGGCCGAACTCGAAAAGCGGATGGAAGAGGCACATTACAACCTCGACCATATCGTGGATTACACCATCGACTATTTCCTGCATATCAAAGAAAAATACGGCGAGGGTCGCGAGCGCAAGACCGAGATTCGCAACTTCGATAATATCTCTGCCGTGGCCGTGGCTGCCAATAATGAAAAGCTGTATGTCAACAAGGACGAAGGCTTTGTCTGCACGGGCGAGGGCTTGAAGCGCGAGAAAAACAAGGAGGCATACGAATATGTGTGCGACTGCTCCGATATGGACGACATCATCGTCTTCCACGAGGATGGCAAGTATGCTGTGGTCAAGTTGCAGCCCAAACTCTTTGTCGGACAGAAGGTGATCCACGTCGACGTGTTCCATAAGAACGACGGCCGCACGACCTACAATGTTATCTATCGTGACGGTAGAAACGGCAATCCGCATTATGTGAAGCGCTTCGCTGTGAAGGGCGTCACCCGCGACAAGGAATACGACCTCACGCAAGGCAAGCCCTATTCGAAGGTGCGTTATTTCTCGTCGAATCCCAATGGTGAGGCTGAGATTGTCAAGGTCACCTTACTTTTGTTCAACAAGAAGCAGAAGACGGTCGACTACAACTTCGCCGACTTGGCAGTGAAAGGTCGTGACACGCGCGGCAACCTGCTCACCAAGTATGAGGTCAAGGAGATTAAGAAGAGTGGGGAAGGTGTCTCTACACTCGATGCCCGCGATATCTGGTTTGACGATACCGTGCGCCGCCTTAATGCCGACAAGCGCGGACAATACCTTGGTGCTTTCGAAGGCGAGGACAAGATCCTGCAAATCTTTGCGAACGGCGAATTCAAGATTTCGGGCTTTGACCTCAACACCCACTTCGACGACGACATGGTGGACATCCGCAAGTTTGACCCGGACGAAATCTTCTCCGTCATCTACATCGAGGGCGAGACACAGAAAATGTATCTGAAGCGTTTCTGCATCGAAGCGGAAACCAAGCTGAACGCCCGTGCTTCCTTCATCGGTGAGAGTCCCGACGCAAAATACTTGGGCATGAGTACCGACGACATGCCACGTCTGTTGCTGAGTTACAAGGTCAGTGACGCAGGCAACAGCTTCCCCGATGACGAGGTCAACGTGGAAGAATTCATCGGCATCAAGAGTTACAAGGCTAAGGGCAAGCGCCTGTCAACGCGAGAGATTGAAAGTTGGGAGTTCTTGGAACCCTATCAGCCTGAACCTTCGGAGGAGACATCTGATGATACGAATGAAATCGATGAACCCTCAGAGGAAGAGGAAGTTACAGAGAAGATTAGCGTTAACCCTGCCGACGTGCCGTTGGAGATTGTGGAGCCAAAGGGCGATGGCGTGCAAATGGATTTGTTTAATGAGTTGAGCGATGAAGCTGATGAAAATAAATAAGGACACAAGACTACGAGACGGCGTTTCGACAGGCTCAACGACCTTTGCTTGTTCACAAAGGGGAGGGTCCTTGAGCTTGTCGAAAGGCCCATTTATAGGGTTGTTGTTTGTGCTTACTTTGCTGCTCGCTAGCTGTCAAACCGAAGTCAAACTGGCCAAGAAGTATATGGCCGAAAGGCCAGAGATTGCGGCTGCGGTCTATTTCCCCGAAAGCGCAGAGGTGAAGACGGAATACAATACCCAATATGGCAAGCGGACTGAGGTGCTGAACGGCTTCAATCAAGACCTGTTCCTCGACATCGTGTATAACGCTTACGCCGAGACTATGGGGGATTACGGTGTCGCGGTCTATGTGCCTGAAAACATTGACCAGGTGCAGGTCGACTCCACGCATTGGCTGGTGATGCTTTCTCGGATGGAGATTTCGGGTCGTATCACGGAGTATGAGGACTATCTTTTCAGCGACACGGACGAATACAGCTACAAGCATCCCTTGAACACCGTCAATGTGGCTTCTTGGTTCGAGGTCAACGATGGCGACTGGAAGCCCGTGCTGTTTTGCGAGCACAACCTCATGGATGGCTTCGACTCAAAGACAGATTACTCTTTTTGGGCAAACAAGATAGATTATAACTATACCATTGATACACTGGAGCTTAAAGATGTATACAACTATGCTGTGTATCTGGGCAAACTCTATGCGGGCTACACCTATGACTATATGATGAACGACTATGTCAGGGCGGAACTGAAGAAAAAAGGCTATGCCTATCAGTTGTTGTTGCGCTATGACCCATACAAAAAACAGCTTCGCTATGCTGCAGAGGATGATGGGTTTGTCGTTGTTGAATAATTTAGAGTATAGTGCTTAGAGTCAGTTTCTTACAACTCTTTCTCGATGATCTCTTTCAATTCTAACGGCTTCACGGAGCGAATGTCGCCGTTAATCACCATGCTGATGTTGCCCGTTTCTTCCGAAACTACCAGCGCGATGCAGTCCTTGACTTCGGTCACGCCGATGGCGGCACGGTGACGAAGTCCATAATGTCCGGGGATGTTGGTCTTTTGTGTCACGGGAAGGATGCAACGGGCAGCGGTGATGCGGTTGTGACGGATGATCATGGCGCCGTCGTGCAAAGGGCTGTTCTTGAAGAAAATGTTCTCAATCAGCGGGCTAGTGATGTCGGCGTTAACCATAACCCCTGTAGATACGATGTCGTCCAAGTTGTTTTTTCGCGTGAGCAGGATGAGTG
>DAIOUZ010000030.1:17421-21232 GCA_036759285.1 Candidatus Limiplasma sp.
AAAGCTTCGTACCGTCACCGCCATGTTTCTGGTTGATCTCATCCACATAGCGCATCAGTTCCAGCGCTTTTGTCCTTCCGACATGTTGATACAGGCCTTGGTGATGGCGTCGATGTTGAGGTCAACATTGCTCCTGACCCTCAAAAACTTGAATTTTCTGGTCAGTTTGCCTTCTTGGGCTTGGGTGCCTATGGTGAACAGGAAACGTCGTATCTCAGGCTGGAATATGATGATGAGTGCGATGAAGCCTACGCTAACAAAAGCTCCAAGGATGGCGGTGAGCATTTCCATCTGCAAGGACTTGACCAGTTGCCAGATGAGGAAGATGGCCACAATGCCAATGAAGATGCTCATGGCCGAGGTGCCTTTCAGCAGTCGGTATAGCCCAAAGAACAAAGCCGCCACCAAAATGATGTCGATGATGTCGAAGATGCGGACTTGGATGAAGAGGTCAATCATAGGTTAAAATTTGGCGCAAAATTACAAAAAGTCCCGACCAATTCGATGGCTTCGCGCGCATTTTTCACGTCGTGGACGCGTAGGATGTCGGCACCATTGAGCAGGGCAAGGGTGTTCAAAACCGTCGTCCCGTTCTCAGCCGTGTCAGGGGTGGTGTGCAGCACTTTATTTATTAAGGACTTCCTCGAGATGCCGATGAGGATGGGCAAATTGTTGTAGCGATAACGATTCATGTCGCTGAGCAACTGATAGTTGGCTTCAAGGCTCTTGCCGAAGCCGATGCCAGGGTCGAGGATGATTTGTTGCTCACCGTAGGCTTCCAAGATTTGGCATTGCTGTTTGAAAAAATCCATGACGGTTTGGTGGATGTCGCCGCCGAGCGTGTATTGGTGCATGGTTTCAGGTGTACCGACGCAGTGCATCATTACGTATGGGATGTGGTTTTGGCCGATATAAGGTAGCATCTCCACATCGAACAGTCCGCCCGAGATGTCGTTGATGAGGTCGGCACCTTCGTTCATGCAGGCTTCGGCCACATTCTTTCTGAAGGTGTCGATGGAAATCAAAGTCTCGGGGAAAGCCTTTCTGATGGCTTTCAAGATAGGGACGACACGCTCCAGTTCCTCTTCTTCGGTGGCGATGGCATTGTTGGGCCGCGTGGAGCAGCCGCCGATGTCGATGAAGTCGGCGCCGTCGGCAATCATCTGCTCACAGTGTTGTAACGCCTTGTCCATCTGGTTGTAACGTCCACCATCGGAGAACGAATCGGGTGTCACGTTGAGGATGCCCATGAGGGCGGGATGGTCGAAAATGAGGGGTTTATTATGGGATTTGAGTCTCAGCATTGAAAAAAGTTTTATTTTTGCAAAAATACATTTTTCATGCAAAAGAAAGATACAAAAACCCAATTTCATAACGTTTTGGCGCAGTGCCGCAAGCTGTTTGTCGACAAGATGAAGGACTACGGTCCGGCATGGCGCATCTTGCGTACGCCGTCCATTACCGACCAGATTTTTATCAAGGTAAAGAGAATCAGGACGTTGCAAACGACTACAGAGCAACTTGTGGATGAAGGCATAGAGCCTGAGTTCATCGGCATCGTCAACTATGCAGCCATGGGTGTCATCCAACTGCAACTTGGTGTGGTCGACCAGCCTGATCTGACGGCTGAGGAGGCGACCGCCTTGTACGACAAGGTCACCACGGAAGCCTACGAGCTGATGACGCGCAAGAATCATGACTATGACGAGGCTTGGCGCGACATGCGCGTGAGCTCCATCACCGACCTCATTATGAGCAAGGTGTTGCGCACCAAGAGCATCGAAGACCACGGAGGCAAAACCCTTGTCTCTGAAGGCCTTGATGCCAACTATTACGATATGATCAACTATGCAGTGTTTGCCTTGATACTGATGAGCGAAAAGGATGAAAATGAAAAATAATTCGACTATTCCGTGGATTAGCATCGGTGTGGCCTTGGCTTCGGCCGTGGGGATTTACTTTATCCCTGCCTTCAGCTGGCTGTTTCTCGCTGTGCTGCTGCTTAACCTGTTGGTTTCCATTGTATTCAGCAAAAGATACAACCTATCGGCCCTGACTGTCTGTCGTTTGTTGGTGGGTGCGTTGTTTATTTTCAGCAGTTTCACTAAAGGCGTTGACCCTTTGGGCACAAAATACAAGATGCTGGACTACCTTGCGGTCTACGGCATGACGTGGCTCAACGACTTCGCCTTGGCGTTGGCCATGCTGATGATTTTGGCGGAGTTTATCGTAGGCATCTGCCTGATAACGAAAATCTTCCCGAGATTGGCTGTGCTTGGTGCTACTTTGCTGATGTTGTTCTTTACCACAACGACGCTTTTCGATGCCTTATACGACCTTGTGCCCGACTGCGGCTGTTTCGGTACGGCTATCAAGATGAGCAACTGGCAGACCTTCTACAAGAACCTCGTCATTGATGCGGTGCTTATCCCGTTGATTTTCAATAACAAATTGTTGAAGAGTAAACTTTCGAATTTAACTCAGTTCATCATTGGTTGCCTCTATGCGGTGGCGTTTTTGGGCTTCGAACTTTACAATTACTGTCATCTGCCCGTGGTGGATTTCATGAACTGGAAGGTGGGCAAACAGCTGACCACTGAGACGGCTGAAGAGAGTAAGATTTACTTGACTTACAGGAACAAAGCCACAGGCGAGACGAAGGAATACCTTTCTCCGAACTATCCATGGAACGACTCGGTTTGGATGTCGCAATGGGAGTTTGTTGACCAAAGGGTGGAAGGCGGCTCCAATTTCCTCGGTTTCAGTGCCTTGGACGAGGATGGCAACGATGTCACGGAGAACATCCTCACCACTGAAAACTTGCTGATGTTCACCTCTCACGATTTAACCAAGGTGACCGAAAAGGAATGGGAGAAGATACGGGAGATTACGGAAGCTGCTGAAAAGCATGAGTTTACCGTGGTTTGGACGGTGGCTGATGAACCTGAATATGTGGAACAGTTGCGTGAGAAATATGATTTCCTTTTCGAAGTGTATTATGCCGACGAGCTGGAAATCAAGCCGATAGTGCGTTCCAATCCTGGCCTCATCTGGCTGGATAATGGCCTGGTGAAGGACAAGTGGAGTGCAGTGGACTTTTCTAAAGCAATGAGAGTTTTCTGACGGGATGGGAAGTTACATTATCAGGAAGTTGCTATACGGTATCGCGGTGCTATGGGGTGTCGCGACACTGGTGTTTTTCCTGTTCAACATCCTGCCCGGCGACCCCGCTCAGATGATGCTCGGTCAGCGTGCCGACGAAGCATCGGTGAAAGCCATCCGTGAGGAATTGGGTCTCAACCAAAGCCTTGGGAAGCAATATGTCGATTACCTCAATGACTTGGTGCCGATTTCATTCTACGATGTCTCGGAAGGTCAGCAGAAGTTGGAAAAGATAGGTCGTTATGCCAAGCTTGCGGCCATCGGTTCGACGGCCATCGTGCTGAAAGCACCTTATTTAAGGATGTCGTACCAGAGCAAACGAAAGGTCTCCGACATCTTGGGTGAGGCTTTCCCGAATACCTTGCTGCTTGCGGCGGTGTCCATCTCCATTGCGATGATTTTGGGTCTGGTGATTGGTATATTGGCCGCTGTCATCAACACCAAGTTTCTCAATAAGTTGACGTTGTTCATTACCACTATCGGCATGTCGCTGCCATCGTTCTTCGCCGCCATCCTCATGGCTTGGATTTTCGGCTTTTTGTTGGAACACTATACAGGTTTGAGCATGACGGGCAGCCTCTATACCGTCGACGAATATGGCAGGGGAGAGTTCCTAAGTTTACGCAACCTCATCTTACCAGCCTTGACC
>DAIOUZ010000030.1:21242-21621 GCA_036759285.1 Candidatus Limiplasma sp.
GATGCGCCCTCTAGCGGTAGTGACCGAGTTGACGCGCACCTCCTTGTTAGAGGCTATGTCCATGGACTATGTGCGTACGGCGCGAGCCAAAGGCTTGAAGCCTTTCCGGGTCATTTGCATCCATGCCTTGCGCAATGCCTTGAACCCAGTCGTGACGGCGGTTTCGGGCTGGTTCGCATCACTGTTGGCAGGTGCTGTCTTTGTGGAGTACGTCTTCGACTGGAAAGGCATCGGTGTGGTGGTGGTCGATGCGTTGGACAAATACGATTTTCCTGTTATCATGGGCGCGGTGCTGCTCATCGCAGTCATGCTGATTATTGTCAATATTGTGGTTGACATTATTTATGGGTTCATCGACCCGCGCGTAAGGATTACTTAG
>DAIOUZ010000031.1:0-6878 GCA_036759285.1 Candidatus Limiplasma sp.
GTCATGCCATCGACAAGGGCAAGGACGTGAACTACACCAAACACACCACCGAGAAGGCCAAAGCGCACCGCCGCCCCGACTGGAGCAAGTTCATCGCCGAAAACCCTGACAGGGTGCAGAAGTGAGCAAAATGGAATAAAATTTGTTGAAAGACGCTAGCTATTAACTAGACTATTCATCCATAAAAACAAAACAAAATGATTATTACAATCCTGTGTATCACCATCTTGGCATATGCCATTGCAGGTAAAGACATCAACGGTTTGCTTGACAAACTGAAGAACGTGGACTGGAAATCGAAGACCTCCAATATGCTGGGTAAGATCGGTACGTATGCCAAAAAGGCAGGTCGTGTCGCTACCAAACCGCTGCTTCAGTTGTATTATGTGCTGACCATGGGCGAGACTACCACGCTTGAGAAGGCCCTCATCGTGGGTGCTATTCTCTATACCGTCCTGCCTTTCAGCTTGATTCCCTACAAGGCCCACAAAATCCTCGGCCTGCTTGACGAAGGCTTGGCCGTGCTATATGTGGTGAAAAAGGTGCAGAACAAGATCACACCTGAAATCAACGCCAAAGTGGATGAGACTTTGAATACTTGGTTTGGTCCAGAAGAAGCTGCGCCAACTGCAGCACCTGCTGAGTAATTTGTAAGCTCAAAAAAATCGCTCATCTATGTCTTTCCTGCGCTGGAAAGTGCGGTGGAATGGAATCTATAGATGGGCGATTTTTGTTTGATGGTTCTGAGAACTTTAGAGTTCTGAAGACAGATGGTATTGTCCGCTGCCGTAGGTCTTCACTTCGTAGCCGTTGGCGGTAGGCAGACATACTTCAGCCATTGTGTTGGCAGGGATGGTGAAATCCCATTCAAAACGGTTATCATCGCGTTTCCAGTTGCTTTCGATGCGACCTGAAACAGAATTGTAGGCGCAGTTCACAAAATCCAGTCCTTCAATAGGATAGGGCTTGAGTTGGATTTTGCTGTAACCTGGCTGTAAGGCGCGGATGCCGCCAAGGTATTCATACTCCCAAAGGATGAGGTCGCCAAGGAGCATGACATGGTTGCCTGAGTTCATGGCGGGGTCGGCAGTGTTGCCGTTCCAAAGCTCCCAAATGGTGGTGGCGCCATTGCGGTACATATAACCCCAACTCGGATAAGTGTCGTTGGAGGCAATCTTGAAAGCGAGGTCGCCGCGACCGTATTCCGTCAGGCAGCGCATTAGTTGCTGTATGCCGATGACGCCTGTCGATACATGACCGCCACATTCGTTCATCGTCTTGTCGACGATGCTTTCCAAAACTTTGTTTTCCAAACCTTTAGGTACCATGCCAAACCACAACGGCAAGATGTTGGCAGTCACCGTGTTGTTGGCATAAACACCCGTCACGCGGTTGAAATACTTGTCGTTGAAGGCTACGGTGGTGGTGGTAATTTCCTTTTGGAAAAAGTCCACATCCTCGGTGTATCCCAAAATTTCAGCAAACTTGGCCATCTTGCCGCAGAGGTAGCAGTAGAACGGCGTGGAAAGCACTGTTGCATCTGTGATGCGGTTGGGGTCACTGGAGTGGATGAGTTCGAGCGACTCGGGTGGCATGCACCAGTCGCCGTAAGTGTCGCGGGGCATGAGGCCGCCTCGCATGTAGTCGTTTTTCATGTGTAGGATCCACTTCTTCCAAGCTGCATAGTGTTGGCGGATGGGTTCAGTGTCACCGAAGCGGGTGTAAAGCATATCTGTCGCGGTGACCATGGCACCTGGCCAGGTCATGTTGTCGGTGTAGCCGCGCCAGTAGGGCGGGATGACATTGGGCAGGGAGCCGTTGTCCCATTGGCTGTCGTCGCCATCGGAGAGCCATTTGGCATATAGTTGGTGGTTGTCGAAGATATAAGACTCGCCGTAATTACCCGTGGTGCGGTCGCCAGTCCAGCCCAAGCGCTCGTCGCGCTGCGGGCAATCGGTGGGCATGGAGCGGTAGTTGCCACGAATGCCCCAATAGGCGTTGTGATACACCGCGTTGATGATCTCATTGGAGGTTTCAAACGAGCCTGTGACAGGCATTTCGTCGTAAATCACCCAGCCTTCAAAGTCGCCCAGATTGGGTGTTTCACGGAGACCTACGATTTCCACATAGCGGAAGCCGTGGTAAACAAACATAGGGTGCCAGTGGAGTTGAGAGTTTAGAGTTGAGAGTTTAGAGTCAGTTGAGAGTTTAGAGTCGTTAGTGACGATGTAACGGTCAGTGTTCTCCGAGCTGCGGAGGTTGGCGGTGTAAAGCAGGCTGTCAGGTGTCAAAAGTTCGGCAAAACGCAAGGTAATAACGTCGCCAGGTTGTTGCCTGCGCACCTTCATGTCGATGAAGCCGACCATGTTTTGACCCATGTCGAGGTACCATTTGTCGTCTTTCTGGAACAAGGCGGCAGGCTTCAGTTTCTCCATCACAGTGATGTTAGGGTTGGGTTGGGCGCTGAGTTGGCCTTCGGGAGCCTCAACGAGTTCGGCTTGTAGCCATGTGGAGTCGTCATATTCTGTTTTGTTCCATTCGCCAAGGTCGTAGTTCTCATCGTAGGTCTCGCCATCCCATTCGTTGGCGGTGCGGATAGGGCCTTGGTTGGTGATTTTCCAGGTCTCATCGCTGACGATGGTTTCCTTTTGGCCGTTTTTGTAGGTCACTTCGAGTTGCAGCAGCAGCCGTGGTGTGCCAAAGCCAAAAACATGCTCAGTGCCGTCCCAGTTGGGATTGGCGGCGTTGTAACGGATAGAGGTATAACGTCCCCCTTCTAGAATGATGCCGATGGCATTGTCGCCGCTGTTGAGCATCTCCGTCACATCGTATGTGTTGAAATACACACGCTTTGAGTACCAAGAAAGGGTAGGTTTCAACAGCTCTTCGGGGGCGACTTCGCTGCCATTGAGATAAGCACTATATACGCCCATACCACTGACATAAAGCCTTGCTTTGCTGATGTCATCAAGGAGGGTAAAGTCTTTGCGGAGATAACGGGCAGCAAGTCGAGTGTGGCCCACCAACACATCGTCCTCAAACTCATGCCCAATCCATTTGGCTTGCCAGTCTTCTTGGTTCAACAGACTGATTTCAAAGGATTTCACTTCACTCTCCACCTTGGCCTTACCTTTGTCGTTTTTGACGGTGGCGATGACTTTCCAATAAGCCCTGTCGCGGCTTTGGAGTGCTTTGCCCGCATAGGGGATGTAGAGCATTTGATTTGAAGCTATCACACCAGAATCCCAAAGGTCACCGATGCCTTTTTGGGCGTTTTCGGCTGTCGAGGCCACGATGATGCGGTAGTCTTGTTGAACTATATTGCTTTCTGTGGTTTCGTATTGCCAGCTGAAACGAGGTTGCGCTGAAGCCAAGGCCTGTGGGCGGATTTGTTGCTCCACATTTGGGTTGGTTATGGCGATGTTTAGGTTGTTGTTGCAGGAAACTAGGCCGATTATGGCCAACATAAGTATAGTGATGCGTTTCATATAGTATGTATTATTCGTCCTTTTTTTAGTTCTTTTCAAATCAATTTGAGTGACAATCTTGGTTAGGCCTCCAAACAAATAATCCGACAGCACTCGCAAGTGTTCGAATCAATTCAAGCAAGTCTTCAGAAGGAGCATAAATAGTCATATGGGTATCGTCACGACTAAAAGTGATAAGGCCTTCGGAAGTTCCGATAAGGATACACAAATCACCTTGGTTGTCTTTGATGCGGCTCGCAAGCAATTCGGGTTCGGGATTGGCAATGCCTTCCGTATCGTCGTCCACAAACAACCGCAGATTATAATAGCAGTACAGTTTCAACAGAATGTCGGAAAACTGCTCACGCAAGACAGCATAGCGCGATGGTTTCAAATAGTATTGCTCTACGGAAAAGAACCTTCCGCCAGCATTTTCCGGGACTTGTTTGGGGAGGAAATCCACCACCCAATACGCTTTATCAAAAAAGTCATCTAACATTGTGTTCTCCTCTTTTATTTTGCCAGTCCAAACGCCCCCGAGAGTTCCTTCATTTGCGCCTCGCTCATGCCTTCTGGCTCGAAGCCAATGCTGCGGGCGCTCATGTAGATTTGGGCAGCCTTATTCAGCACATCCACTTGGTCGAAAGCCAACATGATATCGGTGTCGACGGCAAACACGCCGTGTTTCTCCCACATTACCACATCGTAGTTGTCATCAAGGGTGCGGATGGTGGCCTCAGCCAAGGCGACACTGCCAGGCAACATATAAGGTACGATGCCGAGGCCGCGTGGACAGAAAGCTTTGGTTTCGGGTATCATCGACCAAAGGATTTTGGTGAGCACATCCTTCTCCAAAAACGGCCGATGGTGCGTCATGGCAACCAACTCGATGGGATGGGTGTGCAACGAGGCTTTGTAAGTCGAGCCTTTGGCAATCAGGTAATTATGAACACTTAAGTGCGAGGGTAACTCCGAGGTGGGCATCACGGGCTTGTCGGCGATGATTTCGTAATGGGCGCAGTCGTCGAGGATGCGGATGATGGCTCCGTTGTCCAAGGGCGCACGGGCAAGGTCGCGCATGCGGCGGTTGGTGCCTTTACAGAAGAAATAGCAACCTTTCAAATATGGCAGCGTCGTTCCAATGGCTATCGCTTCGCTGATGGCGGGGAAAGCTTTGATTTCCTCGTCCACCCATTCCGTGATGTTGACGGTAATATTGCCGCCGTTGCGCTCGGCCCAGCCTTTTTGCCAGAGGTAACCGGCCACTTCGGCCACTTGTTCGATGCGGTGTTTCAGTTCGGGTTTATTATTAATGATGCTTTCCATTTTTCATTTGTTTTTACACAGGACTAACGTCATTGCTAGGAACGAAGCAATCCAGATAAAGAGCTCCATTTCTGGATTGCTTCGTCGTGCCTCCTCGCAATGACGCGAAGCGACGCAATGTTGTGTCTAGTAATCCTCTCCATAGCGTTCTTTGGTGATTTGTGCAAGCGACTTGCCTCGGGTATTCGGGCAGCCGATGACGCCCACAATCAACGAAATGACCAGTAGGGCAATCATGCAATAGGCGGCCACGGTGAAGCCTTCACCGTTCTCGCCATAGATGAAGGTGAAGATGAGTCCCCAAAGGGCAGAAAGCCCCCTGACGACGAAGAACATCAATCCTTGGGCGCCAGCGCGGAACTTAGCGGGAAACAGCTCTGAACCCCACAAGGCATAGAAAATCTGCACGGACATGCCACCTTCGATGCCCCACAGGATGGTGAACAGCCACAGTCCAGCAGTACCATTCACACCCACAGCGACGATGATGCCCCACGCACTGATGGCGAAGAGCAGACCTAAGATGTAAATTAGCTTATGGCTTGTTTTGTCGATAACCTTAGAGAGCAGGAAGGTGACGAATACGATAATGGCCCATTGGATGCAGTTCATCCAGTTGGCCTGCTCATTGCTCACGCCACCCGCAGTTTCATAGATATGTGGTTGGAAGAAACCCAAGACCGAGGCCACGAGGTTCCAAGTGAGGTAGATGACAGCAAGGAAACAAGCGGTCTTGATGGCGGTTTTGTTGGAGAACAAGACCTTGAAGGCATGCCAAAGCCCCGTGTCTTCGCCTTTGGCCTTGGCGGTTTCTTGGCTGGCCTTCCACTCGGTGCTTTCCTCTAGTTTGCGCTGCAGGTTCCAGGCGATGAAAGCCACAATGAGCAGCGAGAAAAAGACGATGCGCGAACTGAACACATTGACGGCTTCTGTGGATAAGCCAGCTCCACCAAAGGTATGCGCAATACGCTCAACCCAACCGAACATATAACCGTCGGGGGCGAAGAACATGCCCAAAAGCAGGATGATCATCGGGCCGAAGCCCCACGACATCTGAGAGATGCAGATGTTGCGGCCGCGTTTGTCGTTTTCCGAGCTTTCAGAGATGTAGGTCCACGAGGCGGGTACACCGATGCCTACCGAGATGCCTGTCACCAAAAACCCCGCCAGCAGCATTGGGAAGCTGACGGAGAGCATAATGAGCAGTACGCCAACCATATACACGAGCAGGTTGTAGGTGTAGATGAACTTGCGTCCGTATTTGTCGGCCAAAAAACCGCCGATGATGGCACCGAGGGCGGCACCCAAGCAGTTGGCGCTGATGAAGTTGAGCCAGCCGAGATGCACTTCGGTGAGTCCCAGATATTTTTGCCACAGTGTCAGCCCGCTGGCTCCAGCGACGATAGCACCAGCATCCAAATAATTCGTCAGCGAGACGGCTATGGTGCTTTTTAAGCTTCCTTTACTCATGGTTTATCATTTTGGACTATGACCGATAGCTGATGGCCTATGGCTCGCTTCCCCCAAGGTGTGAAACTTGTGCTTTGGGAGAAGCGGGCCATCAGCCATTGGCCATGAGCCATAGTTTTATCTTTTTGATGTAACATCTTTCTCATATTGCTGCACTCGGTTAATAAACTCTTCGCCGACAGGCACATTGTTCTTCAAATTGAAATAGTCGTAGACGGCTCCAAAAGGCAGCGATTTCATCTCTTCCAACAGGGCCAGTTTCTCGAAGCCTTGGCCATTATCCTCGTATTGGCGAAGCAGCTGTAGCGGCTCCAAAAGGGCTTGCAGGAGGCATTTCTGGGTGGCGCGGGTACCGATGAGGTAGGCACCTATTCTATTAATAGACGCATCGAAGTAATCAAGGCCGATGTGGGCGCGATGCAGAGCTTCGGCACGGACGATTTCCTTGAAGAGGTCAAGGATCTGGTCGTTCATGAGCGTCACATGGTCGGAGTCCCAGCGGATGGGACGGCTGACGTGCAACATCAACTCGGGCACATAGAGGAGCAGAGACGGAATCATGTCGGAGACGTTCTCGGTGGGCTCGTAATGGCCTGTGTCCAAGGTATAGATGAC